>JAKOWB010000082.1 GCA_029781795.1 Pseudomonadota bacterium
GCCATGTCCGGGCTCACCAGCTACCAGGCGATTCGCGGCTGGTTCGACGCTGCGCTGGCCGATCCGGCGGTGCAAGCCATTGTGCTGGACATCGACAGCGGCGGTGGCGAGGTCTCGGGCTGCTTCGACCTGGTCGACTACATCGCTGCCAGCCGCGGCAAGAAGACCATCGTGGCCGTGGCGAACGAGGCGGCTTTCTCGGCCGCCTATGCCATCGCCAGCGCCGCCGACCAGATCTGGCTGCCGCGCACCGCTGGCGTCGGCAGCGTCGGCGTGATCGCGCTGCACTGCGACGAGTCCGGCGCCGACAAGATGGCCGGCCGCAAGGTCACGGCGATCTATGCCGGCGACCGCAAGAACGACTTCAGTCAGCACGAGCCGCTATCGCGCGAGGCGCGCGCGGTGCTGCAGGCAGAGGTCGACCGCGTCTATGGGATCTTCGCTGGGACGGTCGCGCGCAACCGCGGCCTCAGTGTGGATCAGGTGATGGCGCTGGAGGCCGGACTTCGGTTCGGCGACACCGCGCTGGAGGCGGGCCTGGCCGATGCGGTCGGCACGCTGGAGGAGGTGGTGGCCGATCTGGCCGCCCGAGGCCCGAAGTTCAACCAGCTGAAGGAGGCCGCCATGGCCAAGAAGACGAACGCCGCCGCGCCCCAGCCGGGTGCCGAGGCGGGCGGCAAGAAGCCCGAGGAGCAGGTCGAGGGCATGCCGCCGGAGAAGGACAAGCCCGCGGGCGCTGCCAGCGGTGACGGCAACGGAGGCGGCGAGGGCGGTGACGCCGGGGAGGAAAACCCCGACGGCACCGGCACGCAGCAGCCCGAGCCGATGGAGGCTGCGGCCGCCATCACCGAAGCCTGCGTCGCCGCCGGCGTGCCTGGCGTCGCCGCGACCTACATGCGCCAGGGCCTGACGATCGAGCAGGTCAAGCAGCGCCTGGGCCACGCCGACCGCATCCGCCGCGTCGTCGCGGCAGCGAACCGGCTGTGCAAGGCCATCCCGCTTTCGAGGGCCGATGCCTTCATCCAGGCCGGCACGCCGCTGGAGGCCGTGCACGCCGCGCTCTGGGACGACGTCCTGGCGGCCGACGCCAAGGCGCCGGAGATCTCTTCGCACCGCGAGGAGAAGCGTCAGCCCGCCGCTGGCGCTAGCAGCTGGGACAAGGCCACCGCCCTCTACCAGCAGAAGAAGTAACCAGGCCACAAGGAGGGCCATGCCATGACCACGCTGACCGAAGGCCGCCATGCGGCCGAGTTCCTGATCTCCGAGGCGAACGGTGCCCGCTCCCGGGCGACCGGCACCCTTGCCTCCGGCCAGAACCTGACGGCCGGGACTGTGCTGCAGGAGGATGTGAGCGGCAATCTCGTCGCCCTGAGCGGCAGCCTCGACAGCAACAACCTGCTGGCCGAGACCCCGGTGGGCATCCTCTACGACAACGTCGACGCGAGCGGCGGCGCTGTCACCGGCGTCGTCTACGTCGCCCGCGACGCCGAGGTGCTGGGCTCCAGTCTGAACTACCCGGACGAGACGACCAACGGCGGCGAGGAGGCGAAGACCATCGTCAAGCTCGCTACCCTCGGCATCATCGTCCGCTAACCGGCGCAGGACCGGCGACCAGCGAGGCGCCTTCGGGCGCCTTTTTCTTTCCACAGCGCCGCGCGGGTTCCGCCGGCGGAAGCAGAGGAGGGCGTCATGCCCACGATGGATATCTTCAACGACGACGCCTTCACCTGCGTCTCGATCACCCAGGCGCTGGAGAAGGTGCCCTTCCAGCCGAACCTGCTGGGCAGCCTCGGCATCTTCGAGCCCGTCCCGGTGACGACCGACAAGGTCGGCATCGAGAAGCGCGACGGCGTGCTGTCCATCATCCAGACCAGCGAGCGAGGCGCGCCGCTGGAGGACCGCGACGTCGACAAGCGCGACATCCGCGACTTCCGCACGCGCCGCATCGCGAAGGGCTCGACGATCCAGGCGGCGAGCATCCAGAACCTCCGCGCCATGGGCAGTGAGACCGAGCTCGAGTCGGTGCAGCGCGAGGTCATGCGCCGGTACGCCGGCCCGACCGGCATCCTGCGTGACGTGGAGATGACCTGGGAGTTCATGCGGCTCGGCGCGATCCAGGGAATCGTGCTCGATGCTGATGGCACCACGATCTACAACTGGTTCACCCAGTGGGGCATCTCGGCGCCGTCGGCCATCAACTTCGCGCTGACGACGGCCGCCACCGCCGTCCGCAAGAAGTGTGCCCAGGTGATCCGCGCGATGCAGGTCGCCTCCAAGGGCGCTTGGACGCCGACGACCCAGGTGCACGCGATCTGCGGCGACACCTTCTACGACAACCTGGTCGACCATGCCGACGTGAAGGCGACCTACAACAACTGGGCGGCGGCTGCCGACCTGCGGCAGGACATGACCTACCGCGCCTTCAGCTTCGGCGGCATCACCTTCCACAACTACCGCGGTGCCGACAACTTCAGCGACAGCGGCACCAGCGGCACGGCCGCCTTCGGCGTGAAGTCGACCGAGGCGAAGTTCTTCCCGGTCGGTGCGCCCGGCGTCTTCCAGGTGGCCTACTCGCCGCTGGAGTCCATGGACTACGTCAACACGCCTGGCATGCCGGTCTACGGCATGATCGTCACTGACAAGGATCGCGGCTTCTGGGCGCGGCCGGAGGTCTACAGCTACCCGCTGTTCATGTGCACGCGGCCCGAGATGCTGCAGAAGGCGACCGACCACTAGGTCGCCTGACGGTTCGATGAAGCGCGACGGCGGGGCCTGGCAGCCCCGCCGTTTCTTCTGGAGGGCAGCAGCATGACCAGCATTCCCAGCGAGCTCGGCTCGGCCAACCGTCTGGCCGCCGTGACACCGAGCAATTCCACGCCGCTGGCTGACGGCTGCCGCGGCATCTATGTCGGTGGCGCCGGCGACGTGGCGATCAAGGCCGAGCAGGACTCGGCGGCCGTCACCTTCGTGGGCGTGCCGGCCGGGACGATCCTGCCGATCCGCGCGCTCTACGTCATGTCTACCAACACCACGGCGACCAGCATCGTCGCCCTCTTCTGACCGCCCGTGGCTTACTGGCGCTGCCCTCGCGACTGGCTTGGCGAGCGGGTCTTCGTGTTGGGCGGCGGTCCCAGCCTCAAGGGTTTCGACGCCGAGCGGCTGCGCGGCAAGGGACGGGTGGTCGCCATCAACGACGCCTTCCTGCTGGCACCCTGGGCCGACCTGCTCTACTGGGGCGACAAGGAGTGGTTCGACTGGAACCACGCCGATCTCGGCCAGCACACCGGCCCGCTGAAGGTCACCCGCGCCACGATCCCGCCGAAAGAGCGACACGGCGTCGAGTTCCACTCGATGCTGCACCTGCGGCGCGAGGCGCTGTCCTACGACGCCTCGATGCTGGCCGGACCCGACAGCGGGTCCAACGTCCTGAACCTGATGATGCACCTGGGCGCCGCCACGGTAGTGCTGCTGGGCTTCGAGATGTGGCCCTGCGGTCACTGGCACGATCGGCACCGGCGGCCGAGCGATCGCACCGCCTACGGCAGCCGCTACCTGCCGCATCACATGCGGATGGCACCGCGGCTGCTGCAGGCTGGCGTCCGGGTGCTTAACGCCACGCCCGACAGCGCGCTGGACTGCTACCCCAAGGTCACCCTCGACGAGGTGCTGCGGTGAGCTTCTTCGCGGACCCCGCCACCGACGCCTGCCTGAACGCTTTCGGCGAGCCCTTCGTCTGGCAGCGCGCCGGCCACGACGACGTCGAGGCGGTCGGCATCTTCGACAGCCGCCACATGCCGATCGACGGCGCCGACGGCCAGGCGCCGATCAGCCAGATGGTGACGCAGCTCGCGGTGCGCTGGTCCGCGGTCGACGGCATTGCCTACCCCCACGTCGTGCTGATCCGCGACACCGAGTACCGGGTGCGCGACGTGCGCCGCGACGGTGAAGACATGGCCGTGCTGATCCTGGAGAAAGTGGGCGATGGCACATAGCCGGCAGACGATCCGCGATGGCGTCGCCGCGCTGCTGACCGGCCTGCCGCGCACCGGCAGCCGGGTCTACGCCTCTCGCGTCCGCCCGGTGGCCAGCAGCGAGATGCCGGCGCTCTGCGTCTACACCCTCGAGGAGGATGTGCAGCGGCAGAGCGTGAGGCCGACCCTGCTGCGGCAGGTGAGTCTTGTGGTTGCGATCTACGACGAAGGCCCCGACGGCGACGTGATGGATGGGCTCGACGACAGCGCCGCCGAGGTCGAGGCGCGAATGGGCGCCGACAAGAGCCTCGGCATTGCCGGAGTGCTGGACAGCCAGCTGGTGAAGACCATGGTCGCGGTGCCGGAACTGGCCAACACAGAGAAGATCGCGCCCACGCTGTCGCTGGTCTACCGGGTGCAGTACCGCACCACGGCCGCCGACGCCACGACGATGGTCTAGGTGCGGCGCGCCTGGTCCCTGATCCGCACCGAGCCGCACTATCGGCGCGAGGCCTTCGACGCCGGCCTGCAGCGCCTGGGCTACCAGGTCATCAGCGGGCCGCCGGCCGACCCCCGACCGGGCGACGTGGTCCTGGTCTGGAATCGCATGGCAGCCGGGCAGCGCGCCGCGGTGATCGCCGAGCGTGCAGGCGCCACGGTGCTGGTGGCGGAGAACGGCTATCTGGGCGCCGACCGGGAGGGGCGGCAGCTATATGCCCTTGCGATCGGACACCACAACGGCCGGGGCCGCTGGCCCGAGGGCGGCGCGGAGCGGTGGGATGCGCTGGGTTTGACGGTCGAGCCCTGGCGCAGCGACGGCGCCCACGTCCTGGTGCTGGCGCAGCGGGGCATTGGCGAGCCGGGTATCGCGGCGCCGAAGGACTGGGCGCGCAAGACCGTGAACCTGCTGGCCCGGCTGACCCGCCGGCCGGTAATCGTCCGCGAGCACCCCGGCCGCCTCGCGGCGCCGCGGCCGCTGGCGGAGCACCTGGCGGGCTGCTGGTGCGCCGTGACCTGGAGTTCCGGCGCCGGGCTGAAGGCGCTGGTCGCCGGCATCCCGGTGATCCACGGCCTCTCTGGCTGGATCGGCGCGGCGGCGGCGGGAAGCGACCTCGCCGCCATCGAGGCGCCGGTGATGCCGGACCGCTTGCCCATGCTGCGGCGGCTGGCCTGGGCGCAGTGGACCGTGGGGGAGCTGGCCAACGGTGAAGCCTTCGATCGTCTGCTATCCGCAGCCAGGGAAGGGGAAAGCGCTTGAGGTCTGCCGGGCCTTCGCGGCCGGATGCGGCGGCACGGTGGTCGCGGAGACGCCACGCGAACTGCTGCCGGGCGCCGCGGTCTTCTACGGCGTGCGCCCCGGCTGGCGGCACCTTTGGGACCAGGCGAAGGCCGAGAGCCGCGACTGGTACTACATCGACAACGGCTATTTCGCCGCCGGGCGGTTCTACCGGGTAGCGCGGGGCGCAGTGCAGGCGGCGCAGCAGCCGGCGAACCACGAGCGACGCCGGGCCCTCGGCATCGGCGCCAAGCCGATGCGCCGCGGCGGTGCCAGCATCCTGGTCGCGCTGCAGTCCGCCGAGTTCCTGGCGACCTTCGGCGGCCGCTTCGACAGCGCCCAGGCCATCGTCAACCTGGCGCGCACGCTGGAGCCGCTGCCAGTCACGGTGCGGCACAAGGGCGATCCCAGGCCGCTGCTGGCCGACCTCGCGACCGCGGCCCGCCTGGTGACGCTGTCCAGCAACGCCGCAGTGGTCGCGCTGTTGGAGGGTGTGCAGGCGACGGCCCTGGGAGAGAGCGTTTGCCGGCAGCTTGAGGACGACAGCCAGGCTGGACGGCTGCACTGGGCGGCTCGCTTGGCGGCGTCGCAGTGGACCTTGGACGAGATGAAATCGGGGAAGACCTGGCGTGACCTGCATCGTTAAGCGTGACATGGCGGACCCTCCCGGGAAGGGCTGGTTCGAGATCGACGGGCGGCAGCGCGGCGACCGCACCCTCGCCGAGCAGATGCAGGGCTTGGAGCCGCTGCTCGCGGAAGCGCCCGGACGGAGCGTCCTGGACCTCGGCTGCGCCGAAGGCCTGATCGCCCTGGAGATGCTGAAGGCCGGCGCGGCGCTGGCGCACGGCGCCGAGGCGGTGCCGACGCGGGTCGCCGCAGCCTGCGACCTCTGTGCCGGCTGGCCGGCGGTGTTCTTCGTCGCCGAGCTGGAGATCTTCGCCGCCGCGCCGCCGGACTGGCTGCTGCCTGCGTACGACACCGTGCTGCTGCTGTCGATCGCCCACAAGTTCCAGGACCCGGAGGCTTTCATCCGCGCGGCGGCCCGCCTCGCCGCGGAGACGGTGGCGATCCGCCTGCCGGCGCCGGTGCTGATCGACCCGCGATCGGGCCGCCGGCCGGTAGATGTCCCGGCCGTCCTGGCGGCCGAAGGCTTCACCCTGTGGCACGAGGGGCCGGGCCCGCGAGGCGAGTGGGCCGGCCTGTTCCGCCGGACTTAGGCATGCTGCTGGCACCCGATCACGGGCTGCTCTTCATCCACTGCCCGAAGTGCGCCGGCACCAGCGTCAAGGTCGCGCTGGCCGCAGCGCTCGGTATCGACCGCCCGGCGATCCTGCGGGCCTACGGCCTGGCCGAGCACGGCACGCTGGCGGAGGCCAGGGAGCGCCTGCCGGCCGGCCTCTGGAAACGCCTGACGGTGATCGGGACCATGCGCGATCCGCTCCAGCGCCTGGCGAGCTTCTGGCGCTTCGGGCGTGCCGCCGGGCCGGATGGCAGCCGCGCCTTCAAGGGCTTTGGCGGGCGGCGCTTGCCGCCGGACACCGCGCGGGAGGTCGCTGCGCTGGCCGAGGTCGCCGACCTCGAGGACTGGGTGGCGCTCTGCTGCCGCTGGAACTGGGACCCCTGGTGGCAGACCCGCCGCCCGGGACGGTCGGTAATCGAGCGGGCGCAGGCCGAGTGGTTCGAGGACTGGGACAAGCCGGTCGAACTCTTCGACACGGCGCGGCTCGGCGAGTTGGAAGCCTGGCTTGCGCTGCGCGGCATCGAGGTTCGCTTTGGCGGTGAGAACGAAAGCGCGGGTCCGGTCCCGGAGATCGGCCCGAAGGTCCGCGCCTGGGCGGCCGACGTCTACGCCCGCGACTACCAGCGCCTCGGGCGCCACGCTCAAGGGAGTGACCGCCATCGGAATGGGTGACGAGCTGATGGCCGCCGGCGAGGCCGGCCGGGTCAGGCGCCCTGGTGCGCCACCCGTGGCCATCCTGGACCGCAAGGGCGTGCCGCGCTGGCATGAGATCTGGAACCACTGCCCCGACGTGCTGCGGCCAGAGGACTGGACGCCAGGCGCCACGGCGATCAGCAACTGCGGTCGCCTGCGCCCCTCCATCGACTGGCCGGCGAGCCTGAAGAGCCGGTGGCGCTTCCTGCCCTATCGGCCGGCACCGGCTCGGGTCGTGCTGCCGCCGGCGCTGCTGGCCAACGCCGAGCGCTGGCGCGGCTGCGTGGTGATCGAGCCGAACCTGAAGAAGAAGGCGAGCCCGAACAAGGATTGGGGCTGGCGCCGCTGGGGCGAGCTGACTCAACTGCGGCCGGACCTGCCCTGGCTGCAGGTTGGGCCGGTCGGGACCAAGACCCTGCCCGGCGTCGAATTGGCCGTGACGCCGACGATCGGCGAAGCACTGGCGGTGCTGTCGGTGGCCCGCGCCGCAGTGCTGCCGGAGGGCGGCCTGCATCACGCCGCGGCCGCTGTCGGCCTGCCCGCGGTGGTGATCTTCGGTGGCTACATCAGCCCGGCGCAGACCGGCTACGCGGGGCATGTGAACCTCTTCACCGGCGGCGAGCCCTGCGGTTGGCGCCGGCCCTGTCCCCACTGCGTCCGCGCCATGACGGCGATCCCACCAGGCCTGGTCGCGGCGTCCCTCGACACCCTGCTGGAGAAGCGTGCGGCATGAACGTGGCGCCCCTGAAGCAGTCGCATGGCTGGTGGTTCCCCCAGGCCGAGACGCACCTGATCGGCTGGCTCGACAAGGCCGGCAAGGTGATCGACGGCCGCACCGCCTATCAGTGGAAGAAGCTGGAGCGCGCGCTGGCGCTCTGCTCCGGCTTCCGGCGCGCGATCGACATCGGCGCGCACGTCGGCCTCTGGACCTACTACCTGGCCGGCCGCTTCGCTGCGGTCGAAGCCTTCGAGCCGGTGCTCCTGCATCGCCAGTGCTTCGCCCGCAACGTCCGTAGCGACCGCGTGATGCTCTACCCCTACGCCCTCGGCGCGGAACCGCGCGGCGTCGCCATGGTGACCGAGCCGACAAGCAGCGGCGACACCCGCGTCGGCGGCCCGGGCGATATCCCGCTGGAGCGCCTGGACACGCTGCTGCCGGACCTGGACGACGTCGACTTCATCAAGCTGGACTGCGAGGGCAGCGAGTTGCCGGCGCTGCAAGGCGCCGAGGCCATCTTGCTGCGCTGCCGGCCGACGATCTGCGTCGAGCAGAAGCCGGGCCATGCGCGACGCTTCGGCTTGCCCGACCAGGGCGCCGTCGCCTGGCTGCAGGAGCGCGGCTGGATGCTGCGCGACGAGATGGCCGGCGACTTCATCCTGACCGGGCGGTAGCCATGCTGCGCGTCTGGATAGGCTGGGACGAGCGCGACGCGCTGGCCTACGAGGTGTGCCGCGCCTCGCTGCTGGTCCATGCCTCGGTCCCGGTCGAGGTGAGGCCGCTGAAGCATTGGGAGCTGCGGCGTGCCGGCCTCTACCGCCGCGCCTACTGGTGCGACGAGAGCGGGCAGAAGTGGGATGCCGGCGACGAGAGCCCATTCTCCACGGGCTTCAGCTTCACCCGCTTCCTGGTGCCGGCGCTGGAGGAGTACCGCGACGGCTGGGCGCTGTTCTGCGACCCCGACATGCTGTGGCGCGCCGACGTCGCCGAGCTGCTGGCGCTGGCCGAACCCGCCGCCGCGGTCATGGTGGTAAAGCACCGTTACGAGCCCGAGGACCGCACCAAGATGGGCGGACTGCTGCAGAGCCGCTACGCCCGCAAGAACTGGTCGAGCCTGATGCTGCTGAACCCGCAGCGCAACGCCCTGCTGACCCGGCATGTGGTGAACGGCTGGAAGGGCCACGAGCTGCACGGCTTCCGCTGGCTGGCCGACAACGAGATCGGCGCGCTGCCGCAGGCCTGGAACTGGCTGGTCGGCGCGAGCGACCCGGCGATCGAGCCCAAGGTCGTCCACTACACCGCCGGCACCCCCGACATGCCGGATGTCCAGCCCTGCCGCTTCGACGCGGAGTGGTGGGCCTACGCCAGGCGGCAGAGCGCCGCCTGATCAACCCCTGTCCCGAGCCGCCTCCTGGCGGCTTTTTTCTTAGGAGGCGACCATGTCCGTCAACACTGCTGCCGGTTCCAAGCTCTACATCGGCCCCGTCGTGGCCGCCACCGTCAACACGCAGGGCGAGTTCGAGGCGCTCAGCTACACCGAGGTCGGCGAGATCGAGTCCATCGGCGACTTCGGCGACCAGTTCAACGACGTCACCGCGCTGACCCTCAACGACTCGCGCATGCGCCACTTCAAGGGTTCGGTCGACGGCGGCCAGCTCCAGCTCACCATCCTCTTCGACGATGGCGACGCCGGCCAGCAGGCCCTGAAGTCGGCCCTCGCCGTGAAGAGCGACTATGCGATCAAGCTCACGCTGGCGAATGAGAGCGCGGGGAGCCCGGCCAACCCCACCACC
>JAKOWB010000093.1 GCA_029781795.1 Pseudomonadota bacterium
GCCGCTGGGCGGCGGCGACCTGCTGCTCGTCGATTCTGCCGGCAACCAGGCGAGACTCCTGGCTGCCGCCCTCCCCGCCAGCAACGGCGTGATCTACATCATCGACGGGGTGCTGCGGCCGTGAGGCCGGCCCCGGGAGGCAACCGCATGTCGTTGCGCCCGCTGCTGCTCGCCACCCTGCTGCTGCTCGGCCTCGGCGGCTGCGCCACCACCGATGGCGGCGGCGGTCCGGCGGGCGACGGCAGCGTCGCGGTGGGCGAGGGCCGCATGTCGCCGGACCTGGACCTGATGGCCAACCTGCGGGCGGTTCCCGACTTCTCCACGCTGGTCGGCCTGCTGGATGCCAGCGGCCTGTCGGCGACCTTGCAGGGCGAGGGGCCCTATGCCCTCTTCGCGCCGACCGACGCGGCCTTCGCCGCGCTGCCGGCCGGCGCGCTGGACAGGCTGATGGACCCGGCCAACCGCGATGCGCTGGTCCACCTGCTGGACTACCACCTGGTCGAGGCGCGGCTCGACACGCGCGCCATGATCGGCGCGATGGAACTGGGCCAGGGCCGCGCCACCGTCACCACGCTGGCGGACGCGCCCATCGTGGTGCAGGGCCGCGACGCCGACCACCTGGCGCTGGTCGACGTCCAGGGCAATGTCGCGCAAGTGACGCAGCCCGACGTGATGCAGGCCAACGGCGTGCTGCACGTCATCGACGCGGTGCTGCAACCCTAGGTCACCTCATCCCAGCAGGTGCCGCAGCAGCGCGTCGAGGCGCTGGCGGCCGTCGGCCGTCGCCAGCAGGCGCCCGCCGTCCAGCGCCAGGTAGCCGGCCTCCAGCGCGGGCGCCAGGCGCGCCGCCGGCAGGGCCGCGCCGAAGGCCTGGCCGCTCGCCGCCTCGATGCGCGCCAGCGGCACGCCCTCGGCCAGGCGCAGGCCCATCAGCAGGCACTCGCGCAGGCGCTCCGCCGCGTCCAGCGGCTGGCGCGTGCGCGTCGCATGGCCGTCGCGTTCCACCCGCTCCAGCCAGATCTCGGGCGCGCGGTGCTGCGACAGCGCCAGCTTCCCGCCGCCGAGCGTCAGGCGCCCGTGCGCGCCGGGCCCGATGCCGATGTAGTCGCCGTAGCGCCAGTAGGTGAGATTATGCCGGCTCTCCGCGCCCGGCCGCGCGTGGTTGGAGATCTCGTAGGCCGGCAGGCCCGCTTCATCCAGCGTCGCCTGCGTCGCCTCGAAGAGCGCGGCCTGCGTCTCCTCCGGCGGCAGCGCCAGCTCGCCGCGCCGGGCGCGGGCATGGAAGACCGTGTTCTCCTCCAGCGTCAGCTGATAGAGCGACAGGTGCTCGGTTCCCTCCGCCAGCGCGCGGCGCAGTTCGTCCGACCAGGCCGCCGGCGTCTGTCCCGGCCGGGCGTAGATCAGGTCGAAGGAGAGGCGCGGCACGGCGCGCCGTGCCAGGGCCACCGCCGCCAGCGCCTCGGCCGCGCTGTGCTGCCGGCCGAGGAAGGCGAGGCTGGCGTCGTCCAGCGCCTGCACGCCGAGCGACAGGCGGTTGACCCCGCCGGCGGCGAAGCCGGCGAAGGCGCCGGCCTCGGCCGAGGTGGGGTTGGCCTCCAGCGTGACCTCCAGTGCCGGATCGGCCTGGAACAGCGTCGTGGCCCGCTCGACCAGCGCCGCGACCGTGGCCGGCGGCATCAGCGAGGGCGTGCCGCCGCCGAAGAAGATCGAGGTGAGGCGCCGCCGCCCGGCCTGCGCGGCGAAGTGCTCCAGCTCGGCCAGCAGCGCGGCGCGCCAGCGCGCCTGGTCGACGCTCTCGCGCACGTGGCTGTTGAAGTCGCAGTAGGGGCACTTGGCCTTGCAGAAGGGCCAGTGGACGTAGAGGGCGATTGGCTCGCCGCCAGCGTCCTCCCTCTCCCCTTGAGGGAGAGGGTCGGGGTGAGGGGGGTCGGTGTGGCCGGACGGCCCGGCCGCGAGCGCCTCTACGATCCGCGCCAGCACTCCGTCGCGATTGCCAAGCACCTCATTGTTCCAGAAGCGCAGGACGCGGAAGCCCTGCGCCTCGAGCCAGGCCGTGCGTTCCGCGTCCACGTCCTCACCGTGTTGCGATCCGTCAACTTCGAGGATCAGGCGCGCGTCGTAGCAGAGGAGATCGGCGATGTAGCGCCCGACAGGTACTTGGCGCCGAACCTTCACATGCTGAAATCGACGATCGCGCAGCAGCCCCCAGAGGGCGCGCTCGGCGTCCGTCATTTCCCGGCGAAGGTGGCGGGCGAAGGCGCGCGTCATGCGGCCCATCCTTCCCCTTCTCCCCCAGCGGGAGAAGGTGGCCGCGCAGCGGCCGGATGAGGGGGGTCTATGCGACTGGAAAGGACCGCATAGACCCCCCTCATCCGCCTCCCGTCGCTGCGCTCGCTCGGCACCTTCTCCCGCTGGGGGAGAAGGAAACGGGGCTGGCCTTCGCTCACTGAAACACCTCCCGCACCAGCAGCTCGAAGGCGCGGGCACGGTGGCTCATGGCGTGCTTCTTCGCCGGGTCCATCTCGCCGAAGGTGAGGGTCTCGCCATCCGCCAGGAAGATCGGGTCGTAGCCGAAGCCGCGGCTGCCGCGCGGCGGGAAGACCAGCGCGCCGTCGACCCGGCCCTCGAAGAGGCGCGTCTCCTCGCCCGGAATCGCCAGCGCCAGGGCGCAGACGAACCAGGCGCGGCGGTCGAGGTTTTCGCCCAGTTCGCGCTCCACCCGCTTCATGGCGAGGGCGAAATCCTTCTTCGGGCCGGCCCAGCGCGCCGAGTAGATGCCGGGCGCGCCGCCGAGGCCGGAGACGCAGAGGCCGCTGTCGTCGGCCAGGGCCGGCAGGCCGCTGGCCTGCGCCGCCGCCTCGGCCTTGAGCCTGGCATTGCCGACGAAGCTGTTCTCGGTCTCCTCCGGCTCCGGCAGGTCGAGCGCCGCGGCGGAGAGAACCTCGCAGCCGAAGGGCGCCAGCAGCGCGGCGATCTCCCGCACCTTGCCCGGATTGTGGCTGGCGATGACGAGTCGCTGCGGCGCGGCCATGGCTCAGAGCCCCAGGACCTGCTTCTGCAGCGCGACGAGCTGGCCGGTGCCGGCGGCGGCGAGGTCGAGCAGGCGGTCGAGCGTAGCGCGCGGGAAGGCGCCGCGTTCGGCGGTCGCCTGCACCTCGACCAGGTCCCCGGCGCCGGTCAGCACGAAGTTGGCGTCGGCCTCGGCGGTGGAATCCTCGTCGTAGTCGAGGTCGAGGCAGGGCAGGCCGCCGCAGAGGCCGGCCGAGATCGCCGCGACGTGGTCGGTCAGCGGCATGCGCTTCAGCGCGCCGAGGTCCTGCATGTGGCGGAAGGCCAGGTGCAGGGCGACCCAGCCGCCGGTGATGGCCGCCGTGCGCGTGCCGCCGTCGGCCTGGATCACGTCGCAGTCGATCTTGATCTGCCGCTCGCCGAAGCCGGTCAGGTCGGTCACGGCGCGCAGTGCGCGGCCGATCAGGCGCTGGATCTCCTGCGTACGGCCGCTCTGCTTGCCCTTGGCCGCCTCGCGCTCGCCGCGCGTATGGGTGGCGCGCGGCAGCATGCCGTACTCGGCGGTAACCCATCCCTTGCCGCTGCCGCGCAGCCAGGAGGGCGTCTGCTCCTCGACCGAGGCGGTGCAGAGCACGGCGGTGTGGCCGAAGCGCACCAGGCAGGAGCCCTCGGCGTAGCGGTTCACCTCGAGCTCGAAGGTCACGGGGCGCAGGGCATCGGGCTGGCGGCCGGAGGGGCGCATGGGAAGTCCTTTCCTTGGATCGGCGCGGCTATAGCCCCTGGGCGCCGGCCGGTCCAGCGCCGCCGCGCCTCGGCCTCCCCTGGACTTGGCCTGCGTTGACGCTGGCGGCCCTGCTCCTTAAATAGCAGACCTGCCGGGCGGCCCCGCCGGCCCGGCACCAAGAAAACCGTGACAGCCATGAAGCCGACGCCCCCCATAGCGCCCGCCAGCCCCCTGGCCGGTGCCCCGACCGGCGGTATCGCGCAGCTCAACGAGCGCTCGCGCGCGATCTTCCGCGCCATCGTCGAGGCCTATACCGAGAGCGGCGCGCCGGTCGGCTCGCGCACCCTGTCGCGCAAGCTGGGGCTGGAGCTCTCGCCCGCCACCATCCGCAATGTCATGCAGGACCTGGAGGACCTGGGCCTGCTCTTCGCCCCGCACACCTCGGCCGGGCGCCTGCCGACCGAGCGCGGCCTCAGGCTCTTCGTCGACGGCCTGCTGGAGCACGGCAACCTGACCAACGAGGAGCGGCAGCGCATCGACGGCCAGTGCGTCGCCGCCAACAAGTCCCTGCCGGAGATCCTGGAGCAGGCGACCCAGGCGCTGTCGGGCCTGTCGCGCTGCGCCGGCCTGGTGGTGGCGCCGCGCCTCGAGGAGCCGCTGAAGCACATCGAGTTCGTCTCGCTCGGTCCCGGCCGCGCGCTGGTGGTGCTGGTCACCGCCTCGGGCGCGGTGGAGAATCGCATCATCGACGTGCCCATGGGCCTGCCGCCTTCCTCGCTGGTCGAGGCCTCGAACTACCTGGCGGCCCGTCTGGTCGGCCGCTCGCTGCGCGAGGCCGGCGAGGCCATCCGCCAGGAGCTGGAGAACCACCGCGCCGAGCTGGGCAGCCTGACCCAGCGGCTGGTCGAGACCGGCCTTGCCCTCTGGTCCGGCCAGCCGGGCCGCGACGGCGCGCTGATCCTGAAGGGGCAGGCGCAGCTGCTGGAGGACATCACGGCGATGACCGACCTGGAGCGCGTGCGCCAGCTCTTCGCCGCGCTGGAGACCAAGGAATCGTTGCTGAAGCTGCTGTCCCTGACCGAAACGGCCGAGGGCGTGCAGATCTTCATCGGCGCGGAGAACGAGCTCTTCGGCCTCACCGGCTGCTCGCTGGTGATCGCGCCCTATGCCAACTCCGCCAAGCAGATCGTCGGCGCCATCGGCGTGATCGGCCCGACCCGCATCAACTACGCCCGCATCATCCCCATGGTGGACTACACCGCCCGCCTGGTCGGCCGCCTGATCGGCTGATCCGCGGGGACCCCAGACAGTTGGAAAGGACGAGAGCCATGCAGGACGAGCCGCAGCCCGCGCCCGCGCCCGAGAACGATCCCGCGCAGAACGAGGCCGCCGAGGGCGATCCGATCGACCGCCTGACCAAGATCATCGCCGACCTCGAGGCCGAGAAGCAGCAGCTGCGCGAGCAGGCGCTGCGCGCCATGGCCGAGGCCGAGAACACCCGCCGCCGGGTCGAGCGCGAGCGCGCCGACGCGGTGAAGTACGCCGCCATCCCGGTACTGCGCGACGTGGTGCGCGCCGCCGACAACCTGGCCCGCGCGCTGGCCGCGGTGCCGGCCGAGGCGGCCGAGGGCAACGAGCAGCTGAAGACGCTGCGCGACGGCGTGGCGCTGACCGAGCGCGAGCTGCTGGCCGCGCTGCAGCGCCATCACGTGCAGAAGATCGAGCCGCTGGGCCAGCCGCTGGACCCCAACCTGCACGAGGCCATGTTCGAGGTGCCGACCAACGAGCAGCCGCCGGGCACCGTCGTCCAGCTGCTGGAGGCCGGCTGGAAGCAGTACGACCGCCTGATCCGCCCCGCCCGCGTCGGCGTGGCCAAGGCGGTCTGAGCGGCCGGTTTCAAAGCACTGAGGGGGGAGAGACGATGGAATACCGTCCGCTCGGGCGCACGGACCTGAAGGTCAGCGCGGTGATGCTCGGCACTATGACCTGGGGCGAGCAGAACAGCGAGGCCGAAGGCCACGCGCAGATGGACCTGGCGCTGGAGCGCGGCGTCACCTTCTGGGACACGGCGGAGATGTATCCCGTCGCGCCCCGGGCCGAGACCTATGGCCGGACCGAGGAGATCATCGGCACCTGGCTGGCCAGCCGCGGCGGGCGCGACCGCATCGTCCTGGCCACCAAGGCGCTGGGTCCCGACGACGGGCGCTTCAAGCACGTGCGCGGCGGCACCTCGCGGCTCGACCGCAAGAACCTGACCGCGGCGCTGGAGGCCAGCCTGAAGCGGCTCAAGACCGACTACGTCGACCTCTACCAGCTGCACTGGCCCGACCGCTCGACCAACACCTTCGGCAAGCTGGGCTTCAAGCCGACGCCGAACGAGCGGCAGACGCCGATCGCCGAGACGCTGGCGGTGCTGGGCGACTTCGTGCAGGCCGGCAAGGTGCGCCACATCGGCCTGTCCAACGAGTCGCCCTGGGGGGTCATGACCTTCCTGAAGCTGGCCGAACAGGGCGTCGGCCCGCGCGTGGTCTCGGTCCAGAACGCGTACAATCTGTTGAATCGCACGTACGAACAGGGGCTGGCCGAGGTCTCGCACCGCGAGGACGTGGGCCTGCTGGCCTATGCCCCGGCCGCCGCCGGCGTGCTGTCAGGCAAGTACCTGGATGGCGCCCGGCCCCAGGGCTCGCGCATCCAGCTCTTCCCGCAGAACACCCGCTACATGACGCCCTCGGGCGAGGCGGCGACCCGCGCGTACGTCGATCTGGCCAAGAAGTACGGGCTGGATCCCGTCCGCATGGCGACGGCCTTCGTGCTGCAGCAGCCCTTCGTCACCTCCGCGATCGTCGGCGCCACGACGATCGGTCAGCTGGAGAACCAGTTCGCCGCGCTGGAAACGACCCTCAGCCCGGAGCTGCTGGCCGAACTGGAGACGATCCACCACCGGCACACCTACCCCTGTCCCTGAGGCGGCGAGCCGCGTTCGCTGCACCTGCGAAGCGGTTTCCCTTCCGGGGCGAAAGGGCCTAGGATTCGGCACTGGCGTCCCCCGAGTCGGAGGAACACCCCCATGCGCCTCTTCGTCGCCCTCGGCCTGCCCGACGAAGTGCGCGAGCGGCTGGCCGACCTCGAGGACCGCCTGCCGGGGGCCCGGTGGGTGGCGCCGGAGAATTTCCACATCACCCTGCGCTTCATCGGCGAGGTCGACGGCGGCCTGGCCGAGGACATCGACGCCGAGCTGACCGCGCTGTCGGGCGAAGGCTTCTGGGTCACGCTGGCCGGCCTCGGCTGCTTCGGCGAAGGGCCGAAGACCCGCGCGCTCTATGCCCGGGTCGAGCCCTCGGAGCCGCTGTCCCGCCTGCAGCAGAAGGTGGAAAACGCGTTGCAGCGCGCCGGCTGTCCGCCCGAGGGCCGCAAGTTCAAGCCGCACGTCACCCTGGCACGCTTCAAGGGCCCGACCGGGCCGGAGCTGGAGCGCTTCATCGTGCGCCACGCGCTGTTCCGCGCCGGCCCCTTCCTGGCGACGGACTTCACGCTCTACCAGTCCTTCCTGGCCGGCGAGGGCGCGATCTACCGCGAGGAAGCGGCCTATCCGCTGGACCGTCCGCGCCTGGCAGTCGGCGCCTAGGCGACTGGGAGCACGCGGCGGCGGGCGCGCACCGCCTCGCGCCAGGCGATATAGAGGCCCGAGGCCACCAGAAGCGCCGCGCCGTACCAGACGTGGATCGTCGGGAACTCGTGCCAGATGGCCCAGCCCAGCAGCGTCGCCCAGATCAGCGCGGTGTACTCGAAGGGCGCGATCAGCGAGGCCGGGGCATAGCGGAAGCCCAGCGTCATGCACTGCAGGCCGACGCCGCCGATCAGCCCCATGGCGACGAAGAGCGCCCAGTGCTCCCAGTCGGTCGGCGTGGTCCAGCCCCAGGGCAGCAGGATCGCCGCCGGCAGGAACTGGCCCAGGGTCGAATAGAAGATGATCGCGCCATTGCCCTCGGTCCGCCCCAGGCGGCGCGTCAGCACCGAGGCCAGGGCGAAGCAGAAGCCCGAGGCGATGAGATAGAAGGCCTCCAGCCGGAAGGTGTCGGCCCCCGGCTGCATCGCCACGACGACACCGCAGAAGCCGACCAGCACCGCGCCGAGGCGGTGCGGCCCCACCTTCTCGCGCAGCAGCGGGATCGACAGCAGGGTCATGAACAGCGGGCCGGTGAAGGCCAGGGTCAGCGCCTCGGCCAGCGGCATGGCGCGGATGCCGATGAAGAAGGTGGTGATGGCGCCCATCACCGCCAGCGAGCGGACAAGGTGCAGCAGCGGCCGGCGCGTCCGCAGCGTCGCCCAGCCGCCGTCGCCCTGCACCACCGGGATCACCGGCAGGAAGCCGAAGAGCGAGCGGAAGAAGATCAGCTGCATGACACTGTAGCCCGCGCCGCCGAGGTACTTCGCCGTCGCATCCATCAGCGAGAAGAGGAAATAGGCCAGCAGCGCGAAGCCGATGCCGCGCAGCGCGCGGTCGCGCGGAACGCCGGCGGTCAGACTGGTCATGGCAGGGGCGCAAGGCGGCGGCTCATGCGCCGGACAGTCGCGGAAGCGGCGGTGGCAGGCAAGCGCGCCCTGCCGCAGGGCTGCCCTGCCCGGCGGCAGCGCCCCCGCGCGGCCCCCGGCGCGCTGCGGCGCAAGAGCATCTTCGAGCGAAGTGGACGCCGCTTCGCGTCAAGAAAATGCGTGAAATCAACAGGTAGCTAGAGCGGTTCGATTCAATCGGAAGCGAAACCGCTCTGGCCGACGAAGGTCGCGTCGGGCAGGCCGAGGCGGCGCACGAAGCCCTGGCGCCCGGCCGGCGTGATCGTGATCGCGCGGCTGTCCTGCTGCCGGCGGATCCAGCCCAGCCGGAAGCACTGCTTCGCCAGGGCCTGCCCCAGCGCGCCGGCCAGGTGCGGGCGCCGCTCGCTCCAGTCCAGGCAGGGCCGGCAGAAGCAGCGACGCCCGCCGGTCAGCCCCTCGATGTCGAGGCCGAAGTCGCCGAGGAAGCGCGCGCCCGCCGGCGTGACGCGCCCGCCTTCGGCCGTCAGTTCGACATGGCCGGCGGCGACCAGCGCGTCGGCCAGCGCGACGCCGAGGCGCCCGGCCAGATGGTCGTAGCAGGTGCGGGCGAGGCGCAGCGCCGCGTCGGCCGGCCCGGTGGGGCGGTGGCGCTTCGGCCCCTCCACCGCGGCGACGAGCTGGATGCCCTCCAGCATGCGCGCGACCAGCGGCGAGGCCAGGCGGAAGTAGCGGTGCCGCCCCTGCTTCTCCAGCGCCAGCAGGCCAAGCTCGGTCAGCTTCGCCAGGTGCCCGCTGGCGGTCGGCGCGGCGATGCCGCCGTGCCAGGCCAGTTCCCCCGCCGTCAGCGCGCGCCCGTCGAGCAGCGCGGTCAGCATCTTGGCGCGGGTGGGATCGCCCAGCGCCGCGCCGATCTCGGCCAGGGCGACAGGCGAGGCGATCTGGGTCATGGAACCGGACCTGTTCGTGCTTGCGGGAGGGCCAGTCTAGGCCCGCCGCCGCGCGCTGTCCCGGCGGGACGCTTCGGTCACGGCCGAAGCATCCCGCCGCCGTCTGGCGCACGGGCCAACCGTCGCGCTATCACTGCCGCCATGGCGCTCACCAAGGACTGGCCGCCCCGCCGCATCGTCGTGCTGACCGGGGCCGGCATCTCGAAGGAATCGGGGCTCGACACCTTCCGCGACAAGGACGGCCTCTGGTCGCGCGTGCGGCTGGAGGACGTGGCGACGCCCGAGGCCTTCCGCCGCGATCCGGCGCGCGTGCAGGCCTTCTACAACGCGCGGCGCCAGGGCCTGCAGGATCGCGCCGTGCAGCCCAACGCGGCGCACCGCGCGCTGGCCAGGCTGCAGGCCGCGCCGCGCTTCGAGACGCTGCTGGTGACGCAGAACATCGACGACCTGCACGAGCGCGGCGGCTCCACCCAGGTGCTGCACATGCACGGCGAGCTGTTGAAGGCCGAGTGCCTGGCCTGCGGCGGCGTGCACCTCTGGCCGGGCGACCTCGACACCGCCAGCCTCTGTCCGGCCTGCGCGGCACGTGGCCGGCTGCGCCCGCAGGTGGTCTGGTTCGGCGAAATGCCGCTGGAGATGGAGCGCATCCAGGCGGCGCTCGCCGCCTGCGACCTCTTCGTCTCCATCGGCACCTCGGGCAACGTCTATCCGGCGGCCGGCTTCGTCGCCGAGGCCCGCGCCGGCGGCGCCCACACGGTCGAGCTCAACCTCGAACCCTCGGAGGGCGCGCGCCTCTTCCGCGAGGCGCACCACGGCCCGGCCAGCGAGATCGTGCCGGCCTACGTCGAGAGCCTGCTGGCGCTCGCGACCTGAGCTTCCAACGCTAGTCCTTCGTCTCCAGCGCGCGCTCGTCCGGGTGACGCAGCGCCTGCTCGATCTCGCGGCGGCGCGAGCCGCGGCGCAGCTCGCGATGCACGGCGCCAAAGAGACCGGGCACCGCCTCGGGCCCGGTCGCCGGTTCGCTGGCGGGCGGGGTCTTGGCCTTGGGCGTGACAGCGTTGCCCTGCTTGCTCTTGCTGGTCATGGCGCACCTTTTAATGGCGTTTCAGGAATAGACGCTTCTTCTGGACATGGGCAGCATCATGGCTGGGTTGAAGCAAAGTCATCTTGACCGATCGTTAAATTGAATTTGATGATCCAGGGATGGCGAACTGGTTGCCCGGACTGGGCCTGCTGCGCGGCTTCGAAGCGACCGCCCGGCATTTGAGTTTCACCCGCGCAGCCGCCGAGCTTGGCGTCACGCCCGCCGCCGTCAGCCATCACGTCCGCGAGCTGGAGCGCCTGCTGCAGGTCAGCCTGCTGAAGCGCTCGAGCCGCTCGGTCAAGCCGACGCCGGAGGGCGAGATCCTGCAGGCCGGCGTTGCCGAGGGGCTGGAGGCGATCCGCCGCGCCGTGCAGCGCATCACCGGCGAGCGGCGCCACCGCCTGGTCATCAGCGTCACGCCCTCGCTGGCGGCGAAGTGGCTGATGCCGCGCCTGCCGCGCTTCCTGGCCGCGGTGCCGGAGGCCGACGTGCGCCTGGACGTCAACACGCGGCTGGTCGACTTCAACCGCGACGACGCCGACCTGGCGCTGCGCTTCGGCACCGGGCGCTACGAAGGCCTCGGCGTCGACCGCCTGTTCGAGGAGACGATCTTCCCGGTCTGCAGCCCGCGGCTGCTGCAGGGCGCCAAGCCGCTGGCGAAGCCGCAGGACCTGGCGCACCACACGCTGCTGCACGTCGACTGGCAGGCGCAAGGCGCGACCTGGCCGGACTGGGCCATGTGGCTGCAGGCGGCGCGGGTCAGCGGCGTCGACACCAGCCGCGGCCTGCACCTCAGCATGACGGCGCTGGCGCTGCAGGCGGCGATGGACGGCCAGGGCGTGGCGCTGGGCGAATCCACCCTGGTGGCCGACGACCTGGCGGCCGGGCGGCTGGTGCGGCCCTTCCGCGTCTCGCTGCCGGGTCCCGCCGGCTTCTGCTACCACCTGGTCTATCCGCCGGGCGCCCTGGAGCGCCCGCTGGTCCGCGCCTTCCGCGACTGGGTGCTGGAGGAGGCGCGCGAGGCCCGGGCCAAGGCAGCCTAGTCCGACAGCGCCTCGCCCGCCGGCGCCTCGCCCGGCGGCAGGAACTGCGCGAAGCAGGCGGCGATCTCGCGGTCGCCGGCGCCCGCCGCGATGGCGGCGCGCATCGCCGCGTGCGCCGCATCGAGCAGCGGCGTGCGGGCGCCGCTGCCGCGCGCCACCTCGAGCACCGTGGCCAGGGCCTTCTCGTGCACCGCCAGCGATGCCTGGGTCGCCGGCGCGAAGTGCCCGGCGGCGATCTCGCCCTTGGCACGCTCGATGTTGCGGAACAGCGGGCCCAGCAGGTCCATGGCGATGTCGGTAAAGAGCGTGGTGTCGAGCCCGGCCGCCCGCGCCAGCGCCGCCGACTGCAGGTAGCTCATCATCCAGGTGTAGTTCCGCGCCAGCAGCACGTTGTCGTAGGTCTTGGCCAGGCCGGGGGCCGCGCCGACGTGGCGCTGCCGCGGCCCGAGCGGCGCCAGCAGCGGGCACAGCCGCGCGAACAGCGCCGGCTCGCCGTCGTAGAGCAGCAGCACCCGCTCGCTGCCGATGTCCGAGGGGTAGCCCATGATGCCGACGTCGAGCAGCCCGCAGCCCAGCGCCGCGGCCCAGGCGGCGAAGGCGCGCGCCTCGTCCGGCAGGCCGGAGCAGAACTGCACCAGCGTCTTGCCCGGCAGCAGCGCCTCCACCGGCGCCAGTGTGGCGCGGGTCGACCCGTAGCTCAGCGAGATCAGCAGCACCACTTCGGCGTCGCCGACCGCGTCCGCCAGGCGCGGCGTCAGGCGCACGCCGGCGGCGGCGAGGTCGGGCAGCGTCCGTGGCGTGCGGTTCCAGCCGGCGACCGCGCGCCCGCCGCGCGCCAGGGCGCCGGCCAGCGCCTGGCCCATGTTGCCCAGCCCGACGACGGCGATGCGCATGCGGCGGCTCCCCTCAGCGATAGGCCAGCAGCAGCGTCTCCAGCGCGGCGAGGCCGGCCTCGCCCGGCGTCGCCGCCGGTCGGCCGGCGCGCACGTCGTCGACCAGCGACTGCATCTGCGCACGGAAGTGATCGGGCGGCGGCGCGCCCTCCAGCGGGATCAGGCGCGGTCCCTCGGCGGTGAAGTGGAACAGCTGGTTGGCGTAGTGGAAGACACGCAGCGCGCCCTTGGTGCCGTAGAAGTGGATCGAGCCGGGATGCTTGATCCAGCCGCCCGCCCGGACGTAGCCGTCGACGTCCCAGCCGTCGCCCAGGGTGAAGAGCCCTTCGTTCGGCAGCTCGGTGGGGAAGGTGCACTCGTCATAGACCAGCTCGGCGATGGCGCCGTTGTCGTAGTCGAGTTGCAGGAACTCGGGCCGCATCGGCTGGCCGGTGCGGTTGCCGCGCCCATGCCCGCCGGTGACGCGCGCGCCGGTGACCCAGGCGAAGACGTCGATGAGGTGGATGCCATGGTCCACCAGGCCCATCCCGAAGCCGCCCGGACCGCCCTTGGGATAGTGATGCTCGGACATGGGCTTGGCATGCTCCGGCCCCTTGCCGCCCAGCGACTGCTCGCGCATCAGCACGACCTCGCCGATCAGGCCGGCCCGCACCAGTTCGCGCGCCTTCATCACCGCCGGCAGGAAGCGATAGGTCGAGCCATAGAACAGGCGCACGCCGGCCTTGGCGCAGCCCTCGATCATGCGCCGCGCACTGGCGGGGTCGAGCGCGATGGGCTTTTCCACCAGCACCTGAACGCCGGCCGCCGCTGCCTGCAGGGTCAGCGCCTCGTGGCTCGCCACCGTGGTGGCGATGCAGAGGATGTCGAGCTTCGCCTCGGCCAGCATGCGCCCGACGTCGGTGAAGGTGGCGAGGCCGCGCGCCGGGTCGAGCGCCTGGAAGGCCGCCGGGTTGGCGTCGGCGACGGCGACCAGGCGGGCGCCCTCGAGGTGGCGATAGGCCTCGGCATGGATGCGGCCGACGTTGCCCAGGCCGGCCAGGCCGACGCGCAACTCACTCATGGGACTCTTCTCCGGGCTCGGGGGCGAAGCTGGCGAGGCGGCGCAGGATGGCGCCGGCCTCCTCGATGTCGGCGGCGAGCGCCGCGCGCGCCGCGGCGGCGTCCTGGCGGCGCAGCGCGGTCAGGATCGGCTTGTGCCGCGCATGGCCGACGCTGGGCCTGGGTCCGCTGGCGAAGACCCAGGTGAGATAGGGCCCGGCCTGCAGCCACAGCGATTCGATGATCGGCAGCAGCACGGCCGAGCCGGCGGCGCGGTAGAGCGTGAAGTGGAAGTCCTGGTTGAGGCCGATGTAGCGCGCGCGCTCGACCCGGCGCGCCGCTTCGTCCATCGCCCGGTCGATCCGGGCCAGTTCCGCCAGGGTCGAACGCTCCATGCGCGTCGCCGCCTGCCCGGCGGCGAAGCCCTCGACCTCCATGCGGATCGCCTTCAGATCCTCGAATCCGGTCAGCGTCAGCAGCGGCGTGCCGAAGGAACGGTTGGGCAGCATCACCAGCGCGCGCTCGGCGACGAGCTGGCGCAGCGCCTCGCGCACCGGCATGGCGCTGGTGCCCAGCGCCGTCGCCACAGCACGGATGGTGAGCGAGCGGCCGGGCGGCACATGGCCGCGCATCAGCGCCTGGCGCAGCGCGCGATAGACACGCTCCTGCAGGTTCTCCCGCGGCGGCGGCGCGAGGCCCTCGAGGTCGGCTTGCAGCGGCAGCGCCATCGCCGCAGCCTAGGCAGGGCGCGGGCGCATTACAACAGTTGTGATCACAAAGCGGCCGGGCGAGACTGGCGGCGCATCCTGCATCGGAGCTGGAGAGCGGGGCGATGGATCTGAAACGCCTGCTGCGGCCGCAAAGCCTCGCCCTGGTCGGCGGCGCCTGGTGCGATACCGTGGCCCAGCAGTGCCGCGGCCTGGGCTATGCCGGGCGGCTCTACCGCGTGCATCCGACCCGTGCCGACAGCGCTGTCGAGCGCTATCACCGCGCTCTCGCCGCGCTACCCGAGGTGCCGGACTGCGTGGTGCTGGGCATCCAGCGCGAATTGACGGTGCCGGCCCTGGCCGAGGCGCGAGCCCTCAGCGCCGGCGGCGCCGTCTGCTTCGCCTCCGGCTTCGCCGAGGCGCAGACCGACAAGGGCCGGGCGCTGAACCGCGCGCTGCTGGAGGCGGCCGGCGAGATGCCCTTCCTCGGTCCCAACTGCTTCGGCTTCGTCAACTTCCTCGACCGCGTGGCGGTCTGGCCCGATCAGGTCGGCGGCGATCCGGTGGAGCGCGGCGTGGCCCTGCTCTGCCAGTCGGGCGCCATCTCGGTCACGCTGATGGCGCAGCAGCGCGAGCTGCCGCTGGCCTACCTGGTCAGCCTCGGCAATCAGGCGCGCGTGCAGCAGCACCATCTGATCGACGCGCTGCTGGAGGACCCGCGGGTCACCGCCATCGGGCTCTATGTCGAGGCGCTGGGCGATCTCGCGGGCTTCGTCGCCGCGACGGAGCGGGCGCGCGCCAAGGGCATTCCGATCGCCGTCATCAAGTCGGGACGCAGCGCCGCGGCGGCGCAGGCGACGCTCAGCCACACCGCCTCGCTCAGCGGCGCCGACCGGCTCTACGATGCGCTGTTCGAGCGCCTGGGCATCGCCCGCTGCCGCTCGCTCGCCGAGCTGGTGGAGACGCTGAAGGCGCTGCACGTCTTCGGGCCGCTGAAGGGCCGGCGCGTGCTCTTCACCGGCTGCTCCGGCGGCGACATGGCGATGACCGCCGACCTGGCCGAGGGGCTCGCGCTGGAGTTCCCGCCGCTGCCGGCGGCAACGCAGGCGGCGCTCGCCGCGCTGCTGGGCGAGCGCGTGCCGCTGGCCAACCCCTTCGATTTCCAGACCTACATCTGGTACGAGCGCGCCAAGCTCGACCGTCTCTTCGCCATCCTGGCCGGCGCCGGCTACGACGCGGTCGGCTTCCTCATCGACCATCCCGATCCGGCCTACTGCGACGTTTCCAGCTATGAGAGCGCGCTGAAGGCCTTCCTGGAGGCCATGCTGGCCGCCAAGGTGCCGGCCGCCGCTGTCGCCTCGTTGCCGGAAACCCT
The DNA here is from genome assembly GCA_029781795.1 of Pseudomonadota bacterium. Lineage (GTDB taxonomy): Bacteria > Pseudomonadota > Alphaproteobacteria > Kiloniellales > JACOMY01 > JAKOWB01. The sequence goes on from JAKOWB010000093.1 coordinate 15,354, forward strand.
ACCCAAGCGCCTGCGGCGCCTGACCCTGGCGCGCGGCGCGGTGCCGCTGCAGGGCCTGCCCGAGGCGCTGAAGGCGGTGGCCGACGCGGCCGCCACCGGCGCCGCCTGGGCCGCGCCCGCGCCGGTCGCGATCCTGCCCGCCGCCGCGGCCGCCCCGGCGCACGCGGCCAGCGAAGGCGAGGCCAAGGACCTGCTCGATCGCATCGGCATCGCCACGCCGCCCCGCTGGATCGGCCCGCCGGAGGGCGCCGCCGCGGCGGCGGCGGCGCTCGGCTTCCCGGTGGCGGCGAAGGCCTGCGGCCCCGCGCTGCTGCACAAGACCGAGGCTGGCGGCGTGGCGCTCGGCCTCGCCGACCCCGAGGCCGTGGCGGCGGCCGCGGCGCGGCTCGGCCGGCTGGCGCCCGCCGTGCTGGTCGAGCGCATGGTCGAGGACGCCGTGGCCGAGTTGCTGCTGGGCGTCGTCGCCGACCCGCAGTTCGGTCCCACGCTGCTGCTCGGCGCCGGCGGCACCGAGGCCGAGCTGTGGCGCGACGCCGTGCCGCTGCTGCTGCCGCTGGAAGCTGCCCAGGTCGAAGCGGCGCTGCGCCGCCTGCGCATCTGGCCGCTGCTGGATGGCTGGCGCGGCCGGCCGCCGGGCGATGTCGCGGCGGTGGTGGCTGCCGTGCTGGCCCTGGCGCGCTGGCTGGAAGCCAATCCCACCGCCGTCGCGGAGCTGGAGATCAACCCCCTGATGGTGAGGCCGCGCGGCCGCGGCGCCGTCGCCGCCGACGCGCTGCTGCGGCGTGCCGGCTCGGTGTAAACGCGTAAGCGGCGCGCCGGGTCAGGCCGGCCTGGCGCATTCTCGAGCGAAGTGGACGCCGCTTCGCGTCAAGACGATGCGTGAAATCAACAGGTAGCTGGAGCGGCTCGATTCGATCAGAAGCGAACCCGCTCTAGCGGCGGCGCAGCACCACGGCGAGGTTGTTGGCCGGGAGCTGGTGGATCTCGGGCGCGATGAAGCCCTGGGCGGCGGCGGCCGGCACGACCTCGTGGTCGAGGCAGCGCAGGCCCCAGGCGGCATCGCGTTCGCGCAGCGTGCGATCGAAGGCCGCATTGGAGGGCGCGGTGTGCTCGCCGCCGCGCTTGAAGGGGCCGTAGAGCAGCAGCGGCGCGCCCGGCGGCAACAGCCGCGCGGCGCCGGCCAGCAGGCCCAGGGCCGCCACCCAGGGCGCGATGTGGATCATGTTGCAGCAGAAGATCGCCTCGGCCCGGTCCACCGGCCAGACCGGCGCCGTGGTGTCGAGCCGCAGCGCCGGCAGGATGCGCGCGCCCTGTGGCGGCCCCTCGCGCAGCGGCTGGGTGTGGCCGTCGATACCGGCGAGCGCGGCAGGGTCGGCGTCGCTCGGCTGCCAGGCGAGGCGCGGCGAAAGATGCGGCGCCATGAAGGCCGCGTGCTCGCCGGTGCCGCTCGCGACCTCCAGCAGCAGGCCCTGGTCGGGTAGGATCTCGCGCAGCACCGCCAGGATCGGTTCGCGATTGCGCAGGGTCGCCGGGGCATGCGGCAGGGGCTGGGTCATGGCGGCAGCATGCGTGCCAACCGCGGGCTTGGCGAGGGCTGTTATCGGCGGCGCCGGGCGCCTATCTCTTGTGCCATGCCGGACAGCCCGCCCGCGCTCGACCGCCCCCACACTCTCGACAGCGTGGCCAGCGCGGCCCGCGCCTGCCGCCTCTGCACCGACCTGCCGCTCGGGCCACGGCCGGTGTTCCGCGCCAGCGCGACCGCGCGGCTGCTGATCGTCGGCCAGGCACCGGGCACCCGGGTGCACGAGAGCGGCATACCTTGGAATGACCGCTCCGGCGACCGGCTGCGCGACTGGCTGGGCCTGGACCGTGCCGCCTTCTACGACGCGGCGCGCATCGCCATCCTGCCGATGGGCCTCTGCTACCCGGGCGTCGACGCCAAGGGAGGCGACCGGCCGCCACGGCCCGTCTGCGCGCCGACCTGGCATCCGCGCTTCCTGCCGCTGCTGCCGGCGGTCGAACTGACGCTGCTGGTCGGGCTTTATGGCCAGAAGCGCTATCTCGGCCGGGCACGGGCCGGCAGCCTGACCGAGACCGTGTCGCAATGGCGGCGGCACCTGCCCCGCTTCCTGCCGCTGCCGCATCCCTCGTGGCGCAACACGGCGTGGCTCAAGCGCAACGGCTGGTTCGAAAGCGACCTGCTGCCGGAATTGCGGCTGCGCGTGGCGGCGCTGATGGCCTAGGCTCGGTGCGTCGCTGGGGGAGAGTTAGAGTGGTGTTTCGGTCACTGACCGCCGCGCTGCTGCGCCTGATGGTCCTGGGTCCCTGCCTGTCGGCCGCCGCCTGGGCGCAGGGCGACAATGCCCTGAACCGGGTGCCGCACGACATCCAGGCCGGCGACTACACCCTGCGCTTCCTGGAAGACCCCGAGATCGGCTTCGTCGACACGCTGCAGGTGATGCGCGGTGGCGAGGTGGTCTTCGAGACCCTGTTCGAGGCCTTCGTCCACATGGTCGAGGAGCCGCCGGGCAGCCCGGACGGCGTGCTGCCGCTGGGCCTCGACGTGGACGCGACCGGCGACGGCCGGCCCGACTTCGTGCTGCAGTCCTACAGCGGCGGCGCGCACTGCTGCTACTACACGCAGGTAATCGAGCGACAGCCCGAGCTGGCGCTGCTGGCCGAGTTCGACGGCAGCGATTCGCCGGTGGAGCTGGTCAACCTCGACGCCGATCCGGCGCTGGAGGTGGTGCTCTACGACTGGTCCTTCGCCTACTGGAAGGCACCCTTCTCCGAGTCGCCGGCGGCCAAGGTGATCCTGGACCTGCAGGATGGCGTCTACAGCGGCGCGGTCGAGCTGATGCGCCAGCCGGCGCCCTCGGCGGCGCTGCTGGCCGATCAGGCGACGGCCGCGCGCAAGGCCATGCTGGCCGCCAAGGGGCCGACCTCGGCGCTTTGGGGACCCATGCTGGACCTGATCTACAGCGGCAACGGCGACGCCGCCTTCGACCTGCTGCGGCGCGCCTGGCCGGCCGAGGTTCCCGGCCGCGAAGCCTTCCTCGTCCAGTTCGGCGCTCAGCTCTCGCTCAGCCCCTACTGGGAGACCCTGTCGCTGCTCAACGGCTGGACCACGGACTTCTGACGCTGCCCGGGCGCGGGCACGCTGGCGCGCATCGCCGGCGGCGGGACCCCGCGGGAAAGCCCGCGCCCTGTCCGCGCAGGGCCCGACGTGGCCACGCCAGAGCGCGACCGCGATCCGGGCGGCGATGGTCTCGCACACAGGCGATCGGACGGGCGCCCGACCACGAAGGGCGGGCCCCGCCCGGACGAGATGCCAGCGGATCCCTTTCCAGCCGCCGAGCCGGGAAGGAGCCCCGCGTCAGGCGCGGGCGCGCCTCGGCATCATCGCGTGCTGCTGGCCGGTCGCCAGGCCACGGAAATAGGCCAGGGTGTAAACGCGCACCGAGGCTGTGAAGCTCGATTCGCTCTGGCCTTCCGCAACGCTGGTGAGCAACTCGTTCAGCGTGGTGTGCTCGCGCTCGGCAATATCCGCCAAGGCGTCCCACATCGCTGTCTCGAGCCGAAGAGAAGTGCGCCGCCGACCGATCCGCACATTGCGGACCTTCAAAGTCGATTGGCGACGCATGGCCTGAATGCCATTCGTCATGATGTCGTGTCCCCCAACACGCAGCCTGCCGCCAAGCAGGCTGAACTGTACTTCAGATCATAGCCTGTCAGGATTGACGCCCCGCCGAACCCCGGCTGGACGGAACCCCGCCAAGTTCCCCACTAGGCTGAGGCAATTCGCCGAACGCCTGCCTATGCCGATAGGATAAGTCAGCTTCGCTGCGTCATACAACCAGAAAGACTGCGATGGCGAAAAGACAACCGCAGGACGCATGGCTTGTCCCGCAGCTAGCCGGCTGCGTTGGCGCCGGGCTCGCCTGGAGCGAGCGTCGTCATCGCGAGGGCATGCACGCGTTCGGCGAGCTCCTCCTTGACGACATCAAATACTAGTCGCTGCCGGGCGACGCGGGAGAGCCCCGCGAAGGCCGCCGCGACGATGAACAGCCGGAAGTGCGTCTCACCGCCCGGGCGGTGGCCGGCATGGCCGGCGTGGCGGTGCGATTCGTCCTCGATCTCGAGTCTCACCGGGGACAGGCGCTGGGTCAGCTTGGCCTCGAGGCGGTCGCGATAGGGGGTGGCGGTCATGGCGGGGTTGCGCTCTTGCGGAAAGACGGGATCGGGGGCCAGTGCTAGCGTCCCGCCCGCATGACAGGCAAGGCATCTTCGGAATCCCCCGCCGCGGCGCCGGCGGGCGCGGCGCGGCACGGCCTGACCGCGGGGCGCGCCCTGCTGCTGCTGGGGCTGCTGGTCGTGATGTGGGGCGCCAACTGGCCGATCATGAAGGCCGGCCTGAAGATCGTGCCGCCCTTCTGGTTCGCGGTGGAGCGTCTGGGCTTCGGCGCGCTGACGCTGTTCCTGGTCCTGGGACTCACCGGGCGGCTGCGCCTGCCGCCGCGCCACGACCTGCCGGTGCTGCTGGCCGTCGGCCTGTTGCAGATGGCGCTCTTCCTGGCCCTGGTGAACACGGCGCTGCAGGTGGTGCCGGCCGGCCGCTCGGCGGTCCTGGCCTATACCACGCCGCTCTGGGTGGCGCCCGGCGCGGCGCTCTTCCTGGGAGAGCGCATGACGCGGGGCCGCGTCATCGGCCTGGCGCTGGGCCTCGGCGGGCTCGTCGTGCTGTTCAATCCCCTGGTCTTCCCCTGGCACGACGGCGACGCGGTGCTGGGCAACGCCCTGCTGCTGGTCGCGGCGCTGGCCTGGTCGATCGCCATCCTGGTCATCCGGCGCCATCGCTGGCACGCCAGCCCGCTGCAGCTCGTCCCCTGGCAGATGCTGGTGGCCATGCTGCCGCTGACCGTCGCCGCCGTGGCGCTGGAAGGCCCGCCGGTCGCCAACCTCTCGTGGGACTACCTGCTGCTGATGGGCTACAACGGGCCGCTGGCCACCGGCCTCTGCTACGTCATCGCGCTGACCCTGACCCTGGCGCTGCCGGCGGTGACCGTCTCGCTCGGCTTCCTCGCCATACCGGCGGCCGGCGTGCTGGCCTCGACCCTGGCGCTGGGCGAGCCCTTGACCACCAGCCTGCTGCTGGGCATGGCGCTGATCGTGGCCGGCCTCGTCGCCGTCACGCTGCCGCAAGGCAAGAAGCCATGAACGGCCGGCAAGAAGCCCCGCGCGCCACGCGGCCAAGAGCCGCCGGGCCGCTGCTTGCCAGCCTCGGGCCCGCTTCCCATACTCACGTGATGCGCCGCACAAGTTCGTCCGAAGCCCTGGATGCGCCCTTCCGCCGGACCTACCGGCCGAAGGCCAAGCCGACGCCGCAGCCCGGCGCCGGGACGCACCAGTGCATGGCGCCCGGCTGCGCCCTGGACGGCGAGTATCGCGCGCCCAAGGCCCGCGACCGGCTGAACGACTACTACTGGTTCTGCCTGGAGCACGTGCGCGCCTACAACGCCAAGTGGGACTTCTTCAAGGGCATGAGCCAGGCCGAGATCGAGCGCGAGCTGAAGCGCGACGTGACCTGGCAGCGGCCGAGCTGGCCGCTGGGCGGCGGACCCAAGATCTACGACCCCCTCGGCCTGCTGGGCGGCGAGCAGCCGCTGCACGAGCCGCCCAAGGAGCGTCTCTGGAGCAAGGAAGCGCAGGCGCTGGCGGTGCTCGAGCTGCCGGCCAACGCGACCTTCGACGAGGTGAAGCAACGCTACAAGTCGCTGGCCAAGCGCTTGCACCCTGACATTACCGGTGCAGACAAGGACGCCGAGGAGCGCTTGAAAATAGTCAATCAGGCCTATAGCACCTTGAAGGCCGCCTATGCCCAGGTGGCGTAAGGCAGCCGCAACCGGTCGGCCGGTGGTGCGTTTCCAGGAAAGAGAGCGAGATGGTCGATAACATCATCAGCGGCGAGCTGCCCGAGGGCGGCCCCGATATCACGATTTCGGTGCGCCAGACCTTTGGCCTCGACAGCGACATGCAGGTGCCGGCCTACAGCGCCGGCAATCCCTATGTCCCGGACTTCGACGACGCCTATCGCTTCGACCATGACACCACGCTCGCCATCCTGGCGGGCTTCGCCTACAACCGGCGCGTCATGATCCAGGGCTATCATGGCACCGGCAAGTCGACCCACATCGAGCAGGTCGCGGCGCGCCTCAACTGGCCGCTGATCCGCATCAACCTCGACAGCCACATCAGCCGCATCGACCTGGTCGGCAAGGACGCCATCGTCCTGAAGGACGGCATGCAGGTGACCGAGTTCCGCGAGGGCCTGCTGCCCTGGGCGCTGCAGCGCCCGGTCGGCCTGGTCTTCGACGAGTACGACGCCGGCCGTCCGGACGTGATGTTCGTGATCCAGCGCGTGCTGGAGTCCTCCGGCCGGCTGACCCTGCTGGACCAGAACCGCGTGATCCGCCCGCACCCGGCCTTCCGCCTCTTCAGCACCACCAACACCATCGGCCTCGGCGACACCTCGGGCCTCTATCACGGCACGCAGCAGATCAACCAGGCGCAGATGGACCGCTGGAACATCGTCGCCACGCTGAACTACCTGCCGCACGACGACGAGGTGAACATCGTCCTGGCCAAGTCGCCGACCTACGACAGCAAGGAAGGCCGCGAACGGCTTTCGGCCATGGTGGCGCTGGCCGACCTGACGCGCTCGGGCTTCATCAACGGCGACCTCTCGACCGTGATGAGCCCGCGCACGGTCATCACCTGGGCCGAGAACGCGCGCATCTTCAACGACCTGGCCTTCGGTTTCCGCGTCACCTTCCTGAACAAGTGCGACGAGACCGAGCGCCCGATCGTGGCCGAGTACTACCAGCGCTGCTTCGGCACCGAGCTGAAGGAGTCCGGCGTCAAGGCCATGCTGGTCTGAGCCGCCGCTAGATGCAGCAAAGCGAAAGCCCGCTGGAGCGCTTCAAGCGGACGACCGCCGCCACGGTGCGCGCGATCGCCGAGCGCGAGGACGTGACCGTGGGCTTCCACCCCTCGGGCCAGGGCCTGGCGGGCAACGAGGTGAAGCTGCAGCCGCCGCCGCGCGACCTGCCGCTGGCCGAGGTGGCGCAGGTGCGTGGCGAGGCCGACGCCGCGGCATTGAAGCTGCGCCATCACAACGACAAGACGCACCGCGACCTGCGCCCGCTGGATCCCGTGGCGCGCGAGATCTTCGACGCGGTCGAGCAGGCGCGCTGCGAGGCGATCGGCGCGCGCCGCATGGCCGGCGTGGCGCAGAACCTCGACGCCGCGCTGGAGGAGCGTTTCCGCGCCAAGGGCCTGGCCCGCGCCGCCGAAGCCGAGGACGCGCCGCTGGCCGACGCGCTGCGCGCCCTGGTGCGCCAGGCGCTGACCGGCCGGCCGCTGCCGCCGGCGGCCAAGCACGTCGTCGACCTCTGGCGGCCGAACCTGGAGCCGCAGGTGCTGTCCGACATCGAGGAACTGGGCCAGCACCTGCGCAGCCAGAAGCGCTATGCCCAGCAGGTGCGCCGCCTGCTGCAGCACCTGCACCTGGAGGAAGGCGGCGATGAGTCCGCCGACCAGGAGGAGAGCGAGAGCGACGGCGAAGAGAACCAGCCGCAGGAAAGCCCGGCCGAGGGCCAGGGCGGCGAGCAGGAATCCGGCGAGAGCCCGGCCACCATGGAAGGCCAGGAGATCGACGCCAGCGAGGCCGAGGGGCTGGAGGAGAGCGCCGCCGACGCCGAGGGCGAGATGATGGCCGGCGCCGGCGAGGAGGATCCCGGCCGCCCGGGCCGCCCGCCGCGCTACGACGACCGCCGCAACGACCGCGGCGAGCCGCTCTACAAGGCCTTCAGCGAGGAGTTCGACGAGGTGGTCGAGGCCGACGACCTCTGCGATCCCGACGAGCTGACGCGCCTGCGCCAGATGCTGGACCAGCAGCTCGCCCACCTGCAGGGCGTCATCGCGCGCCTGGCCAACCGCCTGCAGCGCCGCCTGATGGCGAAGCAGACCCGCGCCTGGGACTTCGACCTGGAGGAAGGCATCCTCGACACCGCGCGCCTGGCCCGCATCATCGCCAACCCGACGCACTCGCTGTCGTTCAAGATGGAGAGCGACACCGACTTCCGCGACACCGTGGTGACGCTGCTGATCGACAACTCCGGCTCGATGCGCGGGCGGCCGATCACGGTGGCAGCGATGAGCGCCGACATCCTGGCGCGCACGCTGGAGCGCTGCGGCGTGAAGGTCGAGATCCTGGGCTTCACCACGCGCATGTGGAAGGGCGGCCAGGCGCGCGAGAAGTGGATCGCCGCCGGCAAGCCGGCCAACCCCGGGCGCCTGAACGACCTGCGCCACATCGTCTACAAGCCGGCCGACGCGCCCTGGCGCCGCGCCCGCCGCTCGCTCGGCCTGATGCTGCGCGAGGGCATCCTGAAGGAGAACATCGACGGCGAGGCGCTGCTCTGGGCGCACGAGCGCCTGATCGCCCGGCAGGAGCAGCGCCGCATCCTGATGGTGATCAGCGACGGCGCGCCGGTCGACGATTCCACCCTGTCTGTCAATCCCGGCAACTACCTGGAGCGCCACCTGCGCGAGGTCATCGAGATGATCGAGACGCGCAGCCCGGTGGAGCTGATCGCCATCGGCATCGGTCACGACGTCACGCGCTACTATCGCCGCGCCGTCACCATCGTCGACGCCGAGCAGCTCGGCGGCGCCATGATGGACCAGTTGGCCGCGCTGTTCGACGAGACGCCGGCCGAGGACCCGCGGCACGCGCAGCCGCGTCGCACGCCCGCCGGACGTGCCCCGGCGGGTCGCGCCCGCAAGGCCGGCTAGACGGTCGCGGCGCCGGGATGGGCGCCAGGCGATGCGACTGCCACACCGTCATCCAACCCGACGCACCGCCCGCTGGCCCGCCGACGCCGGCCCGCTGCGCGGCTCGCCCTTCCGCCGCCTGGGCTGCTGGTCGCTGACGCTGGACAGCGGCGACCAGGTGGTGCAGCCGCTGGAAGGCATCCACGTTGCGCTCAACCGCCTCTTCGGTCCTGGCAAGGCACCCCGCGCCATGATCCTGCAGGTACGCGCCGGCCGTCGCTGGAAGACCCTGTCCCGCTGGGTACCACCCGAGCGTCACTGGTGCCTGCGCCTGCCCGCGCCGACCGCCGGGCGGGACCTGCGCCTGCTGTGGGCCGGAATACCGGTCGCCGGCCCGCTGCCGGCGCTGGCGCTGCGCCGCGCGGCGCGCCACCGCATCGCCGGCCTGCTGCTGGACCTGGGACTCGACAGCCCCTGCACACCCAGTTGGCAGCATGTGCTGGAGTTCGACCGCACGCGGCTGGTTGGGCCGGGCGCCGCGCACGAGCCCCTCGAGGGCCTGGCGGTCGAATGGTACGGCCGCTTCGGCAACAACGTGATCCAGATCCTGCGCGCCGCCGCACTCGCGGAGCGGCTGGGACTCGCCGAAATCACGCTGCCGCCGCACGACCAGGTGCGCGCGCCGGCAGGGTCCGGTCCCCTCACCTTCGTCGCCGCCGCCACGGCGGCACGGCGCCTGCGCCTCAAGGGACGCTTCTTCTTCCCCGAACTCATGCCGGGGCTGACGCAGCGCCTGGCCGCCGCCGCGCGGCGCAGGCTGGCGCAGCGCTGCGCCAGGCCGCTGCTCGACCCCGCCCTCTGGTCGGCGCCGCTTGCCGAGCACGAACTGGTGATCCACCTGCGCGGCGGCGACATCTTCCGCAACGAGCGCCCGCCGCATCCCGACTACGTGCAGCCGCCGCTGGTCTTCTACCGCCGTTGCGTCGCGGATGCGCTGGCACGCGGCTATACGCGATTCCGGCTGGTGAGCGAGGACCGGGCCAATCCCTGCGTCGACGCCCTGGCGGCCTGGCTGGAGCAAAGCGGGCTGCCCTTCGCCATGCAGAGCGAGCGCTTCGAGACCGACCTGGCGACGCTGCTCGGCGCGCGGGCGCTGGTGGCCAGCAACTCGACCCTGCTGGGCGTGGTGGCGCTGCTGAGCGACCGGCTGCGCCTCTTCTACAGCTTCGACGCCGCCAGTCAGGTGCTGCTCGACTTGCCGCCCAGCGCGGTCGCCGCCTGGGGCGTGACGGCGATCTCGCTAGCCGACCTTGCCGGCGGCTACATCAAGGCGGGACAGTGGAAGAACGACGCGGCACAGTGCGCGCTGATGCTGTCCTATCCGGACTCGGCGCTGGGACCGCCTGTGCTCACGCCCGGCGCGACAGGAGGCGAGGCATGAAGCTGCTGGTGATCGGGGCCGGCCTGTCGGGACTGCTGGTGGCGGAGCAGCGCGCCGCCCTCGGCGACGAGGTCACGGTGCTGGAGGCGCGCGAGCGCGTCGGCGGCCGCCTCTGGAGCGTGCCGGGCCACTTCGCCGCCGGGCAGTTCGGTGAGCTGGGCGCCGAGACACTCTATGCCGGGCAGGAGAACGTGCTGGCCCTGGCGCGGCGCCTCGGCCTGACGCTGACGGCCTGCGGCTACTTCGACCCGGCGGCGCCGACCCTGCTGTTCGGCGGGCAGCGCCTGCCGGCGGCCGAGGCGTGCGCCGTCACCGACTGGCTGCGCCGGGCCTATCGCGAGCGTCCGCCGGCGCCCTTCGAGAACCTGGAGGCCTGGTGCGCACGGCTCGGCGCGCCGTCGCGCGTCGTCGCCTTCCTCGCATCCTTCGCGCAGTACACGCCGGTCACCGCGCTGCGCCACGCCGACGCGCTGGAGTTCGGCCGGCAGCTGACGCACGAGAGCGATTCCTTCCGCGTCGTCGGCGGCAACGACCAGATCGCCCGCCGGCTCGCGGCCGGCCTCGACGTTCGACTAGGCCATCGCGTGCGCGCACTCGACTGGTCGGGCACGGACGTGCGCGTGGCGAGCGATCGGGGCGACTTCGCCGCCGAGCGCGTGGTGGTCACGGTGCCCGGCCCGCTGGTGGCGGGCCTCGGCTTCTGGCCGGCGCTGCCGGGGGAGCGGGTCGCCGCGCTGGCCGAGCTGAGCTACGGCACGGCCAGCAAGGTCATCGTGCAGTACGCCGAGCGGGGGCTGGTCTCGCGGGCGCTGGGCGCCGGCTGCTTCACCGACGCCCTGCCGCCCTGGATGGTCGAGCAGTCGCTGCACCAGCCGGGCGAGGCAGTGCTGGTCTCCTCGCTGCTGGGCGGCGATGCCGAGCCGGCGGTGGCGGACGAGGCGGTATTCGCCGCCTTCGACCGCGCCGTCGCCGCGTTGGCTGGCGAGCCGGTGACACGCCTCGGCCAGCTCGTGCACAGCTGGACGCGGGATCCCTTCGCCCGCTGCGTCGTGCGTGCGCCGCTGGGCGACCAGCGCGAGCGGGTGCTGCCCTGGGTGCGCCGACCGCTCGGCGATCGGGTCTTCTTCGCCGGCGAGCACACGGACGACCGCAAGGGGCCCGGCGGCCTGGAGGGCGCCACGCGCTCGGCCCTGCGCGTGCTGGCCGAGCTGGCGGCCTGAGCCGGGACTGGCGGCGCGAAAGGAACAGCAGCTTCGCCCTTCGCGCGCTTGGCCCGCGGGGCTCGCGGGGGTCTGATGCCAGGCAGGAGGACCGCCCATGCTCGCCACCAACGTCACCCGCCTGCTCGACATCCAGCATCCCATCGTCCTGGCGCCGATGGGCGCCGTTTCCGGCGGCGCGCTGGCCGGCGCCGTGACCCGCGCCGGCGGCCTGGGGCTGATCGGCCCTGGCTACCTCGGCCCCGATTGGATCGAGGGCGCCTTCCGCGACGCCGGCAACGCCCGCGTCGGCATCGGCTTCATCACCTGGTACCTGGAGCAGCATCCCGAACAGTTCGACGCCGCGCTGGCGCACAGGCCGGCCGCGGTGATGCTGTCCTTCGGCGACGCGGCGCCCTGGATCGCCCGGGCCAAGGCAGCCGGCGCGCTGGTGTTCTGCCAGGTGCAGAGCCTGGCCGGCGCGCGCGAGGCCGCCGCCGCCGGCGCCGACCTGATCGTCGCGCAGGGCGGCGAGGCCGGCGGCCACGGCGCGCGACGCGGCACGCTGGCGCTGGTGCCCGCGGTGGTCGACGCCGTGGCGCCGCTGCCGGTGCTGGCGGCCGGCGGCATCGCCGACGGGCGCGGCCTGGCCGCCGCGCTGACGCTGGGCGCCGGCGGCGTGCTGCTGGGCACGCGCTTCCTGGCCAGCCAGGAGTCGCTCGCCAGCGCGGCGCAGAAGCAGCGCCTGCTCGCCGCCTCGGGCGACGAGACGCGCCGCACCACGATCTTCGACCGCGTGCGCGGCATCGCCTGGCCGGCGCCCTATACCGGCCGCGCGCTGGTCAACGACTTCACCCGCCGCTGGCACGGCCGCGAGGAGGCGCTGGACGCGGCGCTGGCCAGCGAAGGACCGCGCTACCAGGCGGCCAGCGCCAGCGGCGACCTCGACACCGCGCTCACCTGGTCGGGCGAAGGCGTCGACCTGGTGCGCGATGCGCCGCCCGCGGCGGAGCTCGTCCAGCGCCTCGTCGCCGAGGCCGAGGCGGCGCTGGCCGCCGGCGCCGCGCTCAGGGCCTGATGGCGCGGCAGAACCGCGTCACGCCCGAAGGCGCGCTGGAGGCGACGCCGGCGCGCGGCCTGCTGACCGGCAATCGCGGCGTGCTGCACGACGCCGCCGGCCGCATCGGCGTGGCGCGCTGGCGCCATCCGCACTGGATCGCCTGCAGCCTTGCCTACAAGGACTGGCGGCGCCCGGTCATGGCGCCGGGCCGCTGGACCGAGCTTTTCTTCCTGGACGAGGCCGTGGCCCTCAGCGCCGGGCACCGCCCCTGCGCGCTCTGCCGCCGCGCCGACTTCCTCCGCTTCCAGGCGGCCTGGGAACGGGCCTTCGGCCGGCGCGAGAAGGTGCCGGCGATCGACGCCGCGCTGCAGGCCGCGCGGGTCCAGCCGCGCACGCGCCGGCAGAAGACTCACATCGCGGCGCTGGAAGACCTGCCCGACGGCAGTTTCGCGCGCTGGCAGGGCCAGCCGCACCTGGTCCTGGGGCCGCGGCTGCTGCGCTGGACGCACTTCGGCTACGACGCTGCGACGCCGCGCGAGACAGGTCCGATCAAGGTGCTGACGCCGGCGCCGCTGGTCGCCCTGCTGCGCGCCGGCTACCGCCCGCTGCTGCACCCAAGCGCCGATGCTCCCTAGAGCCTTCTCGAGCGAAGTGGACGCCGGTTCGCGTCAAAAAATGCGTGAAATCAACAGGTAGCTAGAGCGGTTCGATCCAATCAGAAGCGAAACCGCGCTAGCGCGGCTTGTCGCCCAGGATGGTGGCGCGGTGCATCACCCGGCGGTGCGGCAGGTAGTCGGCGGTGGCGTAGTGCTGCGTCAGGCGGTTGTCGAAGAACGCCACGTCGCCCAGGCGCCAATGCCAGCGCACCACGAACTCCGGCTGCGCCAGGTGGGCGAAGAGGAAGCGCAGCAGCGCGTCGCTCTCCTTCGGCGTCACGCCCAGGATGCGGGTGGTGAAGGACTCGTTGACGTAGAGGCCGGGCGCGCCGGTCACCGGATGGCGGCGCACGACGGGGTGCGCCACCGGCGGGTTCTTGCGCTTCGCCGCCTGCCACTGCGCCTCGGTATAGCGCGACGGATCGAAGGACTTGGTGAAGTCGTTCTCGGCCATGAGGCCGTCCAGCATTCGCTGCAGCGGCGGCGAAAGCGCGGCGAAGGCGGCGCGGCAGCTCAGCCACAGCGTGTCGCCGCCGACCGGCGGCAGCAGCTTGGCGGCCAGCACGCTGCCCATCGGCGGCGTCTCGATGAAGGGCACGTCGCTGTGCCAGATGGCGCTGTCGGGCGGGTTGCCGGGATGCGTGTCGAGTACGATAACCTCCGGCGCCTCCTCGGACGGCGGATAGAGCGGATGGATGTGCAGCGCGCCGAAATTGGCGGCGAAGTCGCGCTGGGTCACCGGCGTCAGCCGCTGGTCGCGGAAGAACAGCACCTGATGCTCGACCAGGGCGCCCTCCAGCGCCGCACGGGTCGGCGGCTGCAGCGGCTGGGCCAGGTCGAGGCCCTCGACCACCGCGCCGATGGCGCCGGTCAGCCGCGTCAGGTTCAGGTTGGCGGGGGCGGCCTGCATCACTGTCCTCCCTGGCGCGCCGGCGGATCGCGGCTGAGGCGCTTCTCGGCCAACGCGGCGAGATAGGCCGCCCAGCGCGCCTCCTGCTCGGCGCCAAGCTGGTAGAGATAATCCCATGTGTAGAGGCCGCTGTCGTGCAGGTCGTCGAAGACCAGACGTACCGCATAGCTGCCCACCGGTTCGATCGCGGTGAGGCCGACGTGGCGCCGGCCGCCGATGACGACCTTCTGCCCCGGCCCGTGGCCCTGGATCTCGGCCGAGGGGCTCTCGACGCGCAGGTACTCGGCCGGCAGTTCGAAGCGGCGGCCGTCCTCGAAGGCGACCAGCAGGGTCTTCGTCGCCCGGGTGTAGGTCAGCTCGGTGGCGCGGTGCAGCGGCGCGCGTGTCGGCGGCGCGAAGTTGCTCAGGATGCGCCCCCGCCCTCGCCGTCGAGGCGCCGCGCCTCCTCGGCCAGCATGATGGGGATGCCGTCGCGGATCGGATAGGCCAGGCCGGCCTTGCGGCTGACCAGTTCCTGCCGCGCGCGGTCGTAGACCAGCGGCCCCTTGGTCACCGGGCAGACCAGGATCTCCAGCAGGCGCGGGTCGACCTGGGCGCCCGGTTGCGCCGGGGCCGGCACCGCCGGCAGACCGCTGTCGCTCGGAGCATCGCCCATCGCCCTCTCCCTCCTAGTTCGGCCGGGCCTCGCCGCCCGGCTGGTGCGCGCCCATCTCCAGGATAGCGATCATCGCCTCGGCGCGCTGCTGCAGGGTGGGCGCCTCGAGCAGCGCCTGTTTCTCCGAGGCATCGAAGGGGCAGAGCATGGCGAGCGAGGTGACGAGGCGCTCGTCCGCCGCCTTTTCCACGGAGTCCCAGTCGGCCGTCATGCCCTGACGCTCGAAGTAGCGCCGCAGCGCGGCCAGCAGGCGCGGCCGGTCGAGCCGCAGCGGCGCCTCGCCGCCGGCGAGGTCGTCGCGGAAGGGGGCGAAGTCCGGCCGCACCAGGCGGAAGCCCTCCGCCGCACTGGGCAGTTCGGCCGCGACGCGGAAGCGGATCAGGCCGGCCAGGGTGACGAGGTAGCGCCCGTCCTCGGTCTCGGAGAAGGCGACCAGGCGGCCGGCGCAGCCGACCGGATAGGGCCGCGCGCTGCCCGGCTCCACGCCGCCCTGGTCCGGCCCCGGCTGGAGCATGCCGATGAGGCGCGCGCCAGCCAGCGCCGCGCGCGTCATGGCGAGGTAGCGCGGCTCGAAGATGTTGAGCGGCAGGCGCCCGCCCGGCAGCAGCAGCACGCCGGGCAGCGGAAAGATCGGCAGTTCCGCCGGCAGCTCGTCGTAGGCGGGCTCGAAGCCGGAGCGGCCCATGCCGGTCCCTTCCGCCCCGCCCTAGGAGAAGAGCAGCGAGGAGAGGCGCCGGCGCGAATCGAGGGTCAGCGGGTCGGTCGGGCCCCAGGCCTCGAAGTACTTCACCAGCTGCTTGCGCGCCGCCTCCTCGTTCCAGGCCCGGGCGCGCTTGACGATCTCCAGCAGTGCGTCCACCGCCGCCTCGCGATGGCCGGAGGCGTAGAGCGCCTGCGCCAGGTCGAAGCGCGCCTGGTGGTCGGCCGGGTCGTGCGATACCTTCTCCATCAGGTCGGCGACCTGGCCGGCCGCCTTGGCGCTCTCGGCCAGCAGCTCGAGCTGCGCCTTGACCGCGGCCAGTTCCGGCTTGTCCTTGATCTCGGGCGGCAGGGTCTCGTACTGCTGGGCCGCCTGCGCCGTGTCGCCGGCGGCGATCATGGCGCGCAGCATGCCGCTGATGGCCTTCAGGTTCTCGGGCTCGACCTCCAGCACCTGGCCGAAGATCGCCGCGGCGGTACGACCGTCGCCCTTGCCGAGCGCCGCCTCGGCCTCCTCCAGCGCCTGCTCGATGGCCGCGGCCTGGTCGCCGCCGCCGCCCATGTCGGTCAGGCGCTTGACGAAGGCCTTGACCTCGCTCTCCGGCAGGGCGCCCTGGAAGCCGTCCACCGGCCGGCCCTGGAAGAAGGCATAGACCGTCGGGATCGACTGGATGCGCAGCTGCTGGGCGATGGCCTGGTTCTCGTCGACGTTGATCTTGACCATGCGCACGGCGCCGCCGGCGGCGTTCACCGCCTTTTCCAGCAGCGGGCCCAGGGTCTTGCAGGGGCCGCACCAGGGCGCCCAGAAGTCGACGATGACCGGCGCCTGCATCGAGGCCTCGACCACGTCCTTGGCGAAGGTCGCCTGCGAAGAGTCCTTCACCAGGCCGCCGGCCGCCGCGCCGCCGCCCGCGCCGCCGTTCGCCCGGCCACCGCCAATCAGGTTTTCCATGTCGTCCGCAACCCTCTGTGTTTCCTGCGGGGCCCCGGCCAGGGCACCCCGTCGACCCGCATTAGATGGACGTTTTGCCCCCAGGGGGCAAGTCCGGCGGCGGCGCGGGGTCCGCGCGGCCCTGGGGAACGGCACAGGGCTATTGATCTATCTCAACGGTCGGGCATTACACTTATGCAAGAAACCGATAGCGCAGGCGCTTGGGCGAAGTGAAGGAGGGGCGGCGCGTGCCATTCAGCAGAGGGCGGAGTGCGTGGCGCTGGGCCTGTACCCTTGCGGTAGTGGCGCTGTCGCAGGGTCATGGCGCCGTCGCCGCGGAGTCCGGGGGCGAGCAGGCTCTGCCGCCGCTGACCCTCGGGCCCTTCACGCTCGATCCGCGGCTGGTGATCTCGCTGGGCTATGACGACAACGTCTTTGCCACGCCCGACGACGAGCAGGGCGACGACTACCTCGTGATCTCGCCCTCGTTGCGGGCGACGGCGCGGGGCAGCGACTATCGCGTCGTGCTGCGCGGCGGCGTCGACCTCGGTCGCTACGCGGATTTCGTCGAGGAGAACTACAACGACGTCTGGGTGCAGACCTCGGGCCAGTACCAGCTTGCCCCCGGCAGCCTGGTGTTCGGCGGCCTGGACTACTACTTCGAGCACGAGGACCGCAGCTCGCCCGACGCCGTGTTCGGCAGCGAGCCCACCACCTACAACGACGTTGAAGCCCATCTCGGGCTGTCGCAGCGCCTGGCGCCGGTGACGCTGCGCCTCGGCGGCACGCTGCAGTGGCTGGACTTCAACGACACGCCCGCCGCCGGCGGCTCGATCAACGAGGACGACCGCGACCGCGTGCAGACCGAGCTGGGCGCCAGGGTGCTCTATGAGCTGTCGGACGCGCTGCGGCCCTTCGTCCAGGGTACCGCCGACATCCGGCGCTACCAGCAGACCCCGGACGACGCCGGCTACGAGCGCGATTCGACCGGCTTCCGCCTCTCCGCGGGCGCCATCTACCAGCCCGCCGAGTCCGTCGAGATCGAGGGCTTCCTCGGGGTGATGCACCAGGGATATCTGGACGAGCGCTTCGACCCCTTCTGGGCCCCGGCCTTCGGTGCCCGGCTGAGCTGGCAGATCACGCCGCGCGCCAGCCTGATCGGCAACATCGACCGCACGCTCGAGGAGACGACGCAGACCGGCGCCTCGTCCTATCTCTATACCGAGTACGGCCTCGACCTGCTCTATCGCCTGGCACCCGGGCTGACGGCGAACCTGCACGGCTCCTTCTCCAGCAGCGACTACAACGACATCGACCGCGTCGACGACTTCTACGAGGTCGGCTGGGGCATCAAGCAGTTCATCACCCCGAACATCTTCATCGCCCTCGACCACAGCTACCTGCGCCGCGATTCGACCCTGGCCGAGGCCGACTATGACGAGAACGTCTTCTTCGCGCGCATCGGGGCGCAGTGGAGCCCCGGCTATCGCGAGACCGACAGCGAGGCCCCGCCCGGCGCGGCGGTGTCGCTGGAGGGCCTCTATGTCGGCGCCGACCTGACCCTGACCGACCTGGAGACGCGGCTGCTCGGCCCGCGCGGCAGCCCGATGGACGACGGCTACCTCGACGCCGACTTCGCCGGCTTCGGCCCCGGCGGCGATCTCTTCGCCGGCTATGGCCTGAACTTCGGGCACTGGTATCTCGGCGCCGAGGCGGCCGTGGAGCTTTCCAGCGCCGACTGGCAGCACGCGCGCCTGCCCGGCGGGCGCGCCTTCTCGGTCGAGCAGGACTGGGGCGCCAGCGTGGACATCCGCGCGGGCTGGAGCTTCAACGGCGGCAGCCTGGTCTACCTGCGCGGCGGCGTCGGCGGCGTCGGCCTGCACGCCGACTACAGCACCGCCGGCAACAGCACCGAGCAGGACGAGGTGCAGATCGGCTACCGCGTCGGCGCCGGCGCCGAGGTGCCGCTCGGCGACGGCCTCTTCGTGCGGCTGGATTCCGGCTACGGCGACTATGGCGACTTCGATCTTTCCGCCAGTCCGCGCCCCGACCGCTTCAGCAACAGCGGCATGACCACGCGCCTCGGCATCGGCTACCGCTTCGGCGCGGCGGAGGAGCCGGCGGCGACGCTGCGGCACGATTTCACCGGCGCCTATGCCGGTCTGCTGCTCGGCCGCGGCAGCCTCTACAGCACCGTCCAGGGGCCGCGGGAGGCTTCCAGCAGCCTCGACGCCGACTTCGGCGGCGCGGGCGCGATCGGCCAGGTCTTCGGCGGCTACGGCGAGGCCTGGGGCCCCTTCTACCTCGGCGGCGAACTCTCGTTCGAGGCCGGCACCGTCGGCTGGGAGCATGTCCGCGAGGACGAAGGGCGGGTCTTCCGGGTGGACCAGGCCTTCACCTGGTCGGCCCAGCTCCGCGTCGGCTACCTGCTGCAGGATCGCGCCCTGCTCTACCTGCGCGGCGGCGTGGTGCAGACGCAGCTGGAGACCGAGTACCAGCGCGGCATGCAGTCGGTCGACCAGGAGGATCTGCTGTGGGGCGCCCGCTTCGGCGCCGGGCTCGAACTAGCGCTGGACGAGTCGCTCTTCCTGCGCACCGAGTTCACCTATTCGCTCTACGAGGACTACGCGGTCGACTACAAGACCGGGCGCGACAGCTTCGGCGGCAATGCCGAAGCCACTGTCGGCGTCGGCCTCGGCTGGCGTTTCTAGCCAAGACTGCAAACGAATAGCGGGTTGATGCAAGTCAAGGTGCGCCTTGGCCGCGCGAGTCATTCTGCTCTCCAACAGAGAAATCCTTTGCGCTGATTCGGCGCTCCGGAGGAAGGAAGGAGAGATCCACCATGTCGCACGCCAATACTTTCAAGTTCGCGCTCCTGGCGAGCGCATTCGCTTTCGGCCTCACTGCTTTCCATGCGACGACGGGCTTGGCCGATTCCGGCCTGCAGGTCGCCGATTCCAGCCAGGGTCAAGGCCAGGGCGGCCAGGGCCAGGGCGGTCAGGGCCAGGGCGGTCAGGGCCAGGGCGGCCAGGGCGATCAGGCCGGGCAGGGCCATCACGGCAAGAGCCTCGAGGACGCGGTCTTCGGCGAGGACTCCGAGGACGAGGACTCCGACCGGCCGGAGTGGGCCGGCACGCCCGGCAAGGAAAACAAGCCGGGCAAGGGCAACCAGACGCCGGGCGTCTCCAAGGGTTCGCTCTACGGCGACCTCTATGTCGTGCTGCGTGACGAGAACGGGCTGCCGATCCTGGACGAGAACGGCAACGTGCAGCCGATCCTGCTCGACGGCACGGTGGTGCAGCTGACGCCGGAGGGCGACCTGCCGGTGGAGTACACCGACCTGGTGCAGCCGGTCGACTTCGGCCGTCTCAACGTCGGCCGCGCGCCCTGGCACGTGCTCGACTCGCGCTACAGCGAGGTCGTCGACCTGCTGAACGACCCGACGCTGCAGTCGGTGTCGCTGGACGCCAGCGGCCGCATCGTCGTGACCCTGGCCGAGGTGGCCGCCGACGGCACCACGACGCTGGTGGAGAAGACCATCGACGCGCCGCTGGAGAACCTGGCGATCTATGTCGCGCTGATGAACAGCGGCACGCTGGAGGGGGTCAACCTGACCGCCGACCAGCTCGGCACGCTGTCCTATCTCACCGATGGCCAGCTGACCGGCGAGGACATCACCGCCGCGGCCTCGTTCCTGGCGGCCTCGGCCGACAAGGGCGAGGAGTTCACCACGGATCTGATCGTCTACTACAACCTCATCCTGAAGGTGACCGGCACCGATCCGGTGGCCTCCACGGACGGCACGCTCTACTACGACTTCACCGACTTCACCTACGATCGGGCCAGTGTCTATGATGGACAGACCGCCAGTGTGCTGGTGCTGCAGTCCGATGGCACCTGGAAGGTGGAAACCGTCGACATCTACTCCACGCTGTTCAACGATACCAACTACACCTCGGACGGCGGCATCGACGGCTTCACGCAGGCGACGGCCGACGCCAACCTGGTGATCGACTTCCTGCATGAGTACGCGGTGCCCGTGACGACCAGCAGCACGGCGACGGACTAGACTTGGATCGGCTGCGGCGGCGCCGGGCGCGCCGCCGCGGGCGATATCGGAGGGAGAGGTCTTTCGGATGACAACCTTGCACCGCCGCCGCCTTCTGGGACTGCTCGCCGGCCTCGCTTTGCTGCCGGCCACGGCCGTCGCGGGGCAGGGGCCCCGGCTCGCCGCGCACGGCGGCGGCGGCGAGCCCGGCAACGGCAAGGGCCGCGGCGGCCACGGCGGCAGCGGCGGCGGCCACGAAGACGGGCACGAGGACGGCGGCGACGAAGGTTGCGGCGGCGGCGAGGATTGCGGTCACGACGACGGCAGCCACGACGACGAGGAGCACGCCGGCGGACATGAAGACGGCGGGCATGAAGACGGCGGGCATGAGGACGGCGGGCAAGGCGCCGGCGGTCACGAGGAGGGCGGCAAGGGCCGCGGCGGCGCCGTCGGGCGTGCCTATCGGGGCGGCAATCGCCTGGAGGACGATGTCTTTCGCGGCGGCGGCCACGACCTCGACGCTGACTACTGAGTCTGGTCCCGGGCGAGCGACGCCATGACGGCGTCCGCGGTCGCCTCGTTCAGCGCCAGCGGCACGTCATAGACCAGCGCCACGCGCATCAGCGCCTTGACGTCGACGTCGTGCGGCAGCGCGGTCAGCGGATCGACGAAGAAGATCACCGCGTCCACCCGCCCCTCGGCGATGCGCGCGCCGATCTGCTGGTCGCCGCCCAGCGGGCCGCTCTTCACCCGCTCCACCGCCAGTTCCGGCAGCGCCGCCGCGATCTGCCCGCCGGTCGTGCCGGTGGCGACCAGGTCGCAGCCGGCCAGGCGGTCGCGGTGCCGCGTCACCCAGGCGACCAGCGCCGCTTTCTTGGCGTCGTGCGCGATCAGGGCGAGGCGGCGGGCCATAGGCTAGAGCCGCGCGAAGTCGAGTTCGGCCGGCTTGCGGCCGAGGCCGGCAAGAAAGGCGACCAGATCCTGGCCCCGCAGCGCCGTGGTGCGGTCGTTCACCAGCGGGTGGGCGTTGACCAGCTCCGGCCCGATCAGCGCGCTGTCGATGACGTTGGTCACCTGCCGCCCCTTGTCGTTGACGATGGCGAAGGGCGTGACCGCGCCGGGGCGGATGCCGAGATACTTCATCAGGCGGTCGGGCGAACCGAAGGAGAAGCGGCCGGCGGACAGCACCTCGGCCAGGCGCTTCAGGTCGACCTGGCGGTCCTCCAGGCAGGTCACCAGCCACATCGCGCCCTTCTGGTTGCGCAGGAAGAGGTTCTTGACGTGCAGGCCCGGCAGGCTGCCGCGCAGCGCCTTGGACTGCTCGACGGTATAGAGCGGCGGATGCTCGACGGTGGTGGCGGCGATGCCGGCGGCGGCGAGGCGCGCCAGCAGGCCATCCGGCGTCTCGGGGGCGCTGCCGTCGGCCAGCAGGGCGGGAAGGGCGGCATCGGCGGCGGTGGGTTCGCTCAAAGGGGTCTCGATCTCGCTCAAGGCAAAAGGGGAGCCGGACCTTACGGCCGCACCCCCTGCCCTGCAACCCGTCGCCGGCGGCCCGGCCGGCTAGCCCTCTTTCAGCGCCGCGATCCCCTCGGACAGGTGGGCCTGCAGCAGCCCGACGTCGTAGGAGTAGGACACCATGCGGAAGCCCCGCGCCATCCAGTCGCGGCCGATGGCGACGCTGGGCGCCATGCAGGCGGCGAACTTCCCGTTGGCCCGGCAGGCCGCGAGCATCCGGTCGACCACGGCTTCGATCCGGGCATGGCCGGTCTGGCCGGGGATGCCGAGCGACAGCGAAAGGTCGAACTGCCCCAGGTGCGCGCCGTCGATGCCGGGCACCGCCATGATCTCCTCGACGTTGGCGGCGCCCCTCTCGGTCTCGATCATGGCGAGGACGATGGTGCGCTCCTCGGCCAGGCGCATCTTCTCGGCGATGTCGCCGGGCGCGTAGTCGTCGTGCGCGCCGCCGAACATGGCGCCGCTCACGCCCTTGCGCGGATAGCGGGTCCAGGAGACGATATCGGCCGCCTCGGCCGCCGATTCCACCATCGGCAGCATCAGGCCCATGGCGCCGAGGTCGAGCAGCAGGGCGCAGAGGTTGTACTGCTTGGCCGGCGGCCGCACGATCGGCACCAGGCCGAGGCCGCGGGCATAGGCGAACTGCTGCTTCATCTCGGCCATCGAGATGCCGCTGTGCTCCATGTCGTAGAGCGCGAAGTCGGCGCCCGCCGCCTTGAGGATCGCCGGCAGGCCGGGGGCCACCAGCTCGAAGACCATGGTGCCGAAGGCCGTGCCGCCGGCCTGCAGGCGCTGCTTCACCGGATTGTCGCGCATCGCTGACCTCCTTCCCGTCAGGCCGCGGCGAAGCGGCTGAGGCAGTCCTCGCCCAGCGGCAGCAGCGGCGAGAAGTCGCGCGCCGCCAGGTACTCCGGCCGCTTGAAGGTGGTGCCGCGGTTGTCGACCGTGCAGACGTTGAGATAGAGGATGACGCGGCGCAGCGGCGTGATGTTCACGGTCGAGCCGTGCACCACGTTCATGTTCATGAAGAGCACCGAGCCGGCGGGGCCGGTGATCGCCTCCAGCCCCTTCTCGCGCACCAGGCGGTCCAGCGTCTCGAAGGAGATGTCGTAGCGGAACTTGGCCGCCGCGGCATGGTCCTCGGCCGCCTCGTTGATGCGCGCCTCCTGCACGATGCCGGAGTGCTGGGTGCGCGGCACCAGCATCAGCGGCGCGTTGCAGCAGGTCACCTCGTCCAGGAAGATCGAGATCATCAGGCCCTTGGGCTCGGGCACGCCGTCGACGCGGTGATAGGTGCCGAAGTCCTGGTGCCAGTCGACCACGGCACCGCCCATCTGCTTGGCGTTGACCCGCGACTGGTGCACGTAGATCTGGTTGCCGAGCAGCGCCTCGGCCGGCGCCACCAGGCGCGGGTGGCGGGCCAGGGCATGGAAGCGCGGGTCCAGCAGGTGCATGCCATAGACCACATGCGGCTTGCCGTCCTTCTCGCGCATCACCTGCGGGCCCTCGCCGGCGATGACGTCCTGCGTTGCCCGGTCGAGCACCGCCAGTTCGTCCGGCTTCAGCAGCGCCGGCAGCAGCACGTAGCCCTTGTCGTTGTATTCGTCGATCTGTGCCTTCGTCAGCATGAAACTCTCCACTGGAATGGTCAGCCGACCAGCCACAGGGCCAGCGGCGGATAGAACAGCAGGACGGCGAGTGCGATGAACTGCAGCGCGATGAAGGGCAGCACGCCGAGGAAGATCTCCTGCAGCGTCACGTCGGGCGGGGCGACGCTCTTCAGGAAGAAGGCGGCCGGGCCGAAGGGCGGGCTGAGATAGGCGATCTGCACGTTCACGCAGAAGAGGGCGCCGAACCACACGGGATCGAGGCCCAGATCGCGCACGATCGGCACGAAGATCGGCATGGCCAGCAGGCAGATGCCGATCCAGTCCATCACCGTGCCGAGCACGAAGACCACCAGCATCATCACCGCGACGATGCCGATGGGGCCGAGCGGCAGGTCCTTCATCACCTGGCTGACGAAGTGCGTGCCGCCGATCAGGCCATAGACGCCGATCAGCGCCGTCGCGCCGAAGGTGAGCCAGAGGATCATGCCGCAGGTGCGCATGGTCTGGCGCCCCGCCTCGAGCAGCAGGCCGAGGGTGAGGCAGCGGCGTACCGCGGCGCAGAGCAGCGCACCGGCGACGCCCATGGCCGCCGCCTCGCTGACCGAGGCGACGCCGCCATAGATGCTGCCCAGCACCAGCAAGATGACGAGCAGCGGCAGGGTCAGCGACTTGAGCTCCGCCAGCTTGCGCGCCAGCGGCAGCGGCGGCCCCTCGCTCGCCGCCGGCCCCAGCGCCGGGTTCAGCCGGCAGCGGATCACCACATAGCCCATGTAGAGCAGGGCCAGCAGCAGGCCCGGGCCGATGGCGGCCAGGAAGAGGTCGCCGATCGGCACGTTGGCGGTCAGGCCGTAGATGATCAGCACCAGCGAGGGCGGGATCATGGCGCCCAGCGCGCCGCCGGCGCAGATCGTGCCGATCGCCAGGCGCCGGTCGTAGTTCAGCCGCAGCATCTGCGGCAGCGCCACCATGCCCAGCAGGATCACCTCGCCGCCGACGATGCCGGTCATCGCGGCCATGAAGACCGCCGCCACCATGGTCTGCAGCGCGACGCCGCCCCTGAGGCGCCCGGCCCAGACGTGCATGGCGTCGTAGAGGTCGCGGGCCACACCGGCGCGCTCAAGCACCGAGGCCATGAGCACGAACATCGGCACCGAGGCGAAGGTGTAGTTGTCGACCGTGGCGTAGATGCGGCTGGCCAGCAGCGGCAGGCCGTTCGGCCCGAAGGTCAGCAGCAGGGTGATGACGGCGACCGAGCCGGTGACGAAGACCAGCGGGATGCCGAGCATCATCAGCCCGACGATGCCGAGCCCCATGCAGGCCGTGATCTCGCCGATGTCCAAGACCGGTTTCCTACCAGTGCAGACCGCGCCGGCGGTGCACGATGAGCTGCACCGCCATCAGCGCCGCGGTGACCACGATCAGCGGCTTCAGGATCGCCGGCGTCGGCGAATCGAAGGCCGTCTTCGTGGTGTCCCAGTTGGTGAGTGCCGCCCAGCCCTGCTTCCAGCCGCCCCAGGCCACCGCGCAGAGGAAGATCAGCGCCAGCAGCAGCCCCAGCCAGTCGAGCCCGCGCTGCACGCGGGGCGGCAGCCGCTCGGCCAGCACGGTGATGCGGATGTGGTCGCGCCGCTCCAGGCTGTAGAGGCCGCTGACCACGAAGCAGATGGCGCTGAGCAGGATGGTGAGCTCCTGCACCCAGATGGTCGGGCTGTTGAAGAGATAGCGCAGCACCACCTCGTAGACCGAGATCAGCACGGCG
>JAKOWB010000107.1 GCA_029781795.1 Pseudomonadota bacterium
CTCGCCCCCACGTCCCTGGCCCTCGCCGCCTGCGCCCTGCTGGCCGCCTGCAGCGGCGGCACGCCCTGGGGCGCCACGCCGCAAAACCTGCCGGTGACCCTGCCCGACCTGAGCCGCGCCGGCCAGGTGGTGGACGGCGCCTCGGGCTCCACCGCCGGCGCGCTGCGCGTGGCCGAGCGCGTGCACCAGGCGCTGGAGGCCGACCCGCAACTGGCGGGCCAGGGCCTGAGCGTGGAAGGCCTGGAAGGCGGCCTGATCGTGCTGGGCGGCCCCGTGCGCGGCACGGGCGACCGCCAGCGCGCCATCGACACGGCGCGCCGCGTGCCCGGCGTCAGCCAGGTGGTCGACCGCATGCGCACGCCCTGACGGGGTACGCCGGCATTTCTGGGATGATGGGCGGCGTTTCATCCAAGGAGATTTTCATGACCCACCCCACCCCATGGTTGCGCGGCCTGGCCGCTGGCGGCGCCCTGGCCACCCTCGCCATCGCCGCCGGCTGCGCCGGGGGTACCTACGACGCCGCCGGAGGCTCCTTGTACAACCGCGACACCCAACGCCAGATGCAGAACCAGGACCTCGCCGACCGCGTGCGCGCCGCGCTGCGCTCCGACCCGCGCGTGGGTGCCGAGGGCCTGCAGGTGCAGGCCCTGGGCGAGGGCAAGGTCCAGATCAGCGGCACGCCCGCCAATGGCCTGCTGGGGCGCGAGCTGGCCATGCGCCTGGCGCGCAGCGTGCCGGGCGTGACGGCGGTGTTCAACAACATGACGATGAATTGACACCCACCCCCGTTGCTCCACTCGCTGCGCGATGTTTCGGCATCCCCCCTCGAGGGGACATCGC
The DNA here is from genome assembly GCA_029781795.1 of Pseudomonadota bacterium. GTDB lineage: Bacteria > Pseudomonadota > Alphaproteobacteria > Kiloniellales > JACOMY01 > JAKOWB01. The sequence continues at coordinate 841 of JAKOWB010000107.1, forward strand.
CAGTGACCGGGGAGACCCCGGCCACGGCGATCGCTGGCATGGCCTGCTCCGCGGCCGTTCGGCTCTTTGAGTTTCAGTCGCTCGTCGCGGCGCGCGCATAGCGCGTGGTCGCCAGGCCCTGCAGGCCGAACTGCGCCAGCAACGCGTGCAGCCGCTCGGCGGCGCTGCGCTTTTTGTGGCCGGTGTGGCGGGCGATGATCAGCTCGTTCTTCAGGCTGTGCTCCCAGCCCACCAGCTCGGTCACGGTCACGCTGTAGCCCTGCGATTCCAGGTACAGGCAGCGCAGCACGTTGGTCAGTTGGCTGCCCAGCTCGCGCGTATGCAGCGGGTGGCGCCACAGCTCGGCCAACGGCGTGCGCGACAGCTGCAGGGCCTTGTTCTGGCGCAGGCAGGCGGCCAGTTCGGCCTGGCAGCAGGGCACCAGCACCATGGCCTGCGCCTGCTTGGCCAGGCCGAAGGCGATGGCGTCGTCGGTGGCGCTGTCGCAGGCGTGCAGCGCCGTCACCAGGTCGAAGCGCTCGGGCAGATCGCCCTGCTGCGCCGCGTCGGCCGCCGCGATGTTGAGAAAGCGCATGCGCTCGAAGCCCAGGCGCCGAGCCAGCGCGCGCGAGCGTTCCACCAGCTCGGCACGCGTCTCGATGCCGTAGAGGGTGCCGCTGCCGTGGGGCTTGAACCACAGGTCGTACAGGATGAAGCCCAGGTAGGACTTGCCCGCGCCGTGGTCGGCCAGCGTCAGCTCGGCGCCGTGCGGGGCCAGCTCGTCCAGGATGGGCTCGATGAAGTGCACCAGGTGCTCGACCTGCTTGAGCTTGCGCCGCGAGTCCTGGTTGAGCCGCCCGTCGCGGGTGAGGATGTGCAGCTCCTTCAGCAGCTCCACCGACTGGCCCGGGCGCAATTCGGCCAGCACCGGGTTTTCGGATTGATTGGGGCCGCTGGCCCGCACCGGATGTGCCCGATCAGCTCTTTTTTTGGGAGCAACCGGGTTCATGTTTCGGACGGCCCCACGTCCAGCGCGGCCCAGCCCTCGGGCCCCAGCTTTTCCAGCGTGGCCATGTTGGCCTCGTAGATCGCCTCGGCCTCGGAAAAGGCCTCCACCGCGCGGTCCACGCTGGCCTCGCGCAGCAGGTGCAGCGTGGGGTACGGCGAGCGGTTGGTGGCGTTGGTGATGTCGCCCTCCTCGGTGCCGGCAAACTGAAAGCGCGGGTGAAAGGGCGCGATCTGCAGCACGCCGGCCAGGCCCAGCTCGTCCAGCAGCGCCTCGGCGTCATCCAGCACGTCGTTGAAGTCCAGGAAGTCGGCCAGCTGGTCGGGCACGATCAGCAGCGTGGTCTCACGCTCGTTGGGATCGGCGGCGGCCAGGGCCTGCAGTTCGGTGCGCAAGGCGGCCAGCAGCTCGCGGCGCCCGCCGCCGCTGCACACGGCGTAGTGGACCTGGCCCTTGACGTGGGGCGCCTTGGCGAAGGGACACAGGTTCAGGCCGATGACGGCACGCTCCAGCCAGCGGCGGGTGTCGGCAATGGCGGTTTCGGGGGTGATGGTGGGCATGGCCGAATTACACCACCGCCGTGGCTCAACGACGCACGCCGTAGCGCTGCAGCGCCCACGCCAGCACCAGGCCGACGGCGCCGTACGTGCCGGTCACGGCCCAGGTCCAGTCCCAGCCGCCCACGCGGCTGGCCACCCAGGCGACCACCGGCGGGCCGCTCATCTGGCCGATGGCCGACCACTGCTGGATCCAGCCCACGGTGGTGGCGATGTGGCCCTCGCCCGGCGCCACGCGCGGCGCCAGGGCAAACAGGGCGCCCGGGATCAGGCCGCCCACGGTGGAAAACAGCAGCGCCCCGCCGTAGCGCAGCACCGGCGCATCGACGGTGGCGCTGCCGAAGGCCAGCCACGCGCCCAGGGCCATGGCGGCAAAGCCCGACCACAGCACGGTGCGGGCGTTGACCCCCCGGTGCAGCAGGCGCCCGGCCCCGATGTTGCCCACCATGTTGACGGCCGCCACGGTCGCCGTCAGCACCGCGCCCAGCGCCCCGCCCCAGCCCGACTGCTGGTACAGCGTGGGCAGAAAGCCGATGACCGCCAGCCACTGCGCGGCGTACACCGCAAAGCACAGCGCCGCCAGCCAGGGCCCCGGCGCGCGCAGCGTGGTGGCCAGACGGCGGTGCCAGGGCTCGGCGGCCGGCACGTCGCCGGCCCGCGCCGGCGCGCGCACGTCGCGCGGCACGGCCTGCGGCAGCCAGACCAGCATGGCGGCGGTGCACAGCGCCGTCAGCACCCACCAGCCGCGCCAGCCCAGCACGCCGATCAGCAGCGGCCCGGCCAGCAGGGCCAGCGCGGTGCCGAAGGGCATGTAGGTGCTCCACACGCCCAGCATGCGCGTCAGCCGCCCCGGCGCCACGGCGCGCCGCAGCAGGCTGGGCGCGGGCACGGTGGTCAGCAGAAAGCCCACGCCCTCGATGGCGCGCAGCAGCAGCAGGTCGGTGGCGTCGCGTGCGGCGGCGCCGGCCAGGCCGGCGGCGGTCAGCAGCGCCAGGCCGGTGAGCATGCAGCGGCGCAGGCCCACGCCGTCGGCCAGCAGGCCGGCCACCAGGCCCAGCAGCACGGCGCCCAGCTGCACCAGCGACAGCAGAAAGCCCGCCTGCACCAGGCCGATGCCCATGGCCTGCTGCAGCGCGGGCACGGCCGGCGGCAGCTTGCCCACGTGCAGGGCGGCGGCCACGCCGGCCAGCACGATGACCCAGGGCGCCCGGGCGCTGAAGCCGTTGGCCGTCACTGGACGACCCTCCGCGCTGCGCGCTGCGGGATTCGCGCTTGGGAGCGGCCCCGCGCGCTCATGCAAACAGCCTTTGCCCGGTCAGGCGCTCGTGCTCGCGCAGGGCGAAGCGGTCGGTCATGCCGGCGATGTAGTCGGCCACGGCGCGCGGGCGGTCGGCGCCGTCGGCAAACTCGGGCGGCAGCTCGCCGGGCGTGGCCAGGTAGGTGGCGAACAGATCGCGCACCACCTGCTGGCCGCGTGTGGTGGTGTCCAGCACCTGCGGGTGGCGGTAGAGGTTGGCGAACAGAAAGCGCTTGAGCGTGGTGGACTGCGCGCGCATGGCCACGTCAAAACACACCAGCGGCGCCTGGCCGCGCGCGGCGTCGGCGTCCGCCGGCGCGGCGGCCTCGATGGCGGCGCGCGTGGCGGCGATCACGTCGTAGACCTGGGCCGAGAGCATGCGGCGGATCGACTCGTACAGCAGGCGCCGGCCCATGGCCGGCTCGGTCAGGCGCGGGTGCTCGTGCAGCGCCGCGGCCTGATGCTGCGCGAACAGCGGCACCGCGGCCAGTTGGTCGAGCGTGAGCAGGCCCGAGCGCACGCCGTCGTCGATGTCGTGCGCGTTGTAGGCGATCTCGTCGGCCAGGTTGGCCAGCTGCGCCTCCAGGCTGGGCTGGGTATGGTCGAGAAAGCGGCGCCCTATGCCGCCGGGCTCGCGCGCCTCGATGCGCTGCGCGTGGGCCAGCGAGCAGTGCTTGAGGATACCCTCGCGCGTCTCGAAGGTGAGGTTCAGCCCATCGTGCTCGGGGTAGCGGTGCTCCAGCGTGTCGACCACGCGCAGGCTTTGCAGGTTGTGCTCGAAGCCGCCGTGCTCGGCCATGCACTCGCCCAGCGCGTCCTGCCCGGCGTGGCCGAAGGGCGTGTGGCCCAGGTCGTGCGCCAGGGCGATGGCCTCGACCAGGTCCTCGTGCAGACCCAAAGCGCGGGCAATGTCGCGCGCCAGCTGTGCCACCTCCAGCGAGTGCGTCAGGCGCGTGCGGAACAAATCGCCCTCGTGGTTGAGGAACACCTGCGTCTTGTAGACCAGGCGGCGAAACGCGCTGGAGTGCACGATGCGGTCGCGGTCGCGCTGAAAGGCGTTGCGCGTGGGCGCGGGCGTGACCGGGTGCCGCCGGCCGCGCGATCGGGCAGGGTCGCTGGCGTAGGGAGCCAGAGCGCCGGGTTCATGAATCAAATGGGCCTCCAGCCGGCATCCATTCAGCCCAAATAGCTATCATATTGATAGTTACCCAGCGCAACACCGGTCGATCACCTGGCGCACCAGCGCATCGGGCGCGGCGCGCACGGCGGCGCGGCCCGGGCCATCGATGACGACGAAGCGGATCTCGCCGCCCTCGGCCTTCTTGTCCACGCGCATCAGCTGCAGGTAGCGGCCAGCGTTGTCCTGCGCGTCGATCACGGCGCCGCGCACCGGCAGGCCGGCGCGCTCGATCAGCGTGCGCAGGCGCCGCACGAAGGCGGCGTCGACCAGGCCCAGCTCGCGCGAGAGCTCGGCCGCCATCACCATGCCGGCGGCCACGCCCTCGCCGTGCAGCCAGGCGCCGTAACCCATGCCCGCCTCGATGGCATGGCCGAAGGTGTGGCCAAAGTTGAGGATGGCGCGCAGGCCGGCCTCGCGCTCGTCCTGCCCCACCACCTCGGCCTTGATCTCGCAGCTGCGCTGCACGGCGTGCGCCAGCGCGTCGGCGTCCAGCGCGCGCAGGGCGTCGATGTGCGATTCGATCCAGTCGAAGAAGGCCATGTCGGCGATCGGGCCGTACTTGATGACCTCGGCCAGGCCGGCCGACAGCTCGCGCGCCGGCAGCGTGCGCAGCGCATCCAGGTCGCACACCACCAGGCGCGGCTGGTGGAAAGCGCCGATCATGTTCTTGCCCAGCGGGTGGTTGATGGCGGTCTTGCCGCCCACCGACGAATCGACCTGCGCCAGCAGCGTGGTGGGCACCTGCACGAAGGGCACGCCGCGCATGTAGCAGGCGGCGGCAAAGCCGGTCATGTCGCCCACCACGCCGCCGCCCAGCGCGTACAGCACGGTCTTGCGGTCGGCGCCGTGGGTCAGCAGCGCATCGAAGATCCGGTTGAGTGTGGCCCAGTCCTTGTGCTGCTCGCCGTCGGGCAGCGCCAGTTGGTGCACCTGGCGATGGCGCCCGGCCAGGGCCTGCGCCAGGGCTTGGGCGTAGAGCGGCGCGACGGTCTGGTTGCTGACGATGAGCGCGTCGCTGCCCTTGGGTGCCGCCGCATAGGATGCCGCCTCGCCCAGCAGGCCGGCGCCGATCAGGATGGGGTAGCTGCGCTCGCCCAGCGCGATGGCGACTTGCCGCGGGGCCGAGAGGTCTTGCGTTGCTTGCATAGGGCACTCAGTTTAGACGGTGCCACGCCTGAGGCACCCGCTCAGGGCGCCGCGCCGCCCGGCGGCATCAGCTCCAGCTGCATCATGATGCGTCCCACCAGCATCGACATCGACGAGCCGTGGGTGTCCAGCACGAAGTGCGCGCACTGGCGGTACAGAGGGTCGCGCTCGGCATACAGCGCGCGCAGGCGCGCCAGCGGGTCGTCCACCTGCAGCAGGGGCCGCTTGGTGTCGTGCCGCAGGCGCCGAAACAGCGTCTCGGGCGAGCTGCGCAGGTAGATCACGGTGCCGCGCTCGTGCAGGTGCTGGCGGTTGAGCGGCCGCAGCACCGCGCCGCCGCCCGTGGCCAGCACGCCCGGCGGGCCCTGCGTCAGCTCGTCGATCACCGCCTGCTCGACGTCGCGAAACGCCGCCTCACCCTCGCGGTCGAAGTAGTCGCGGATCAGGCAACCCAGGCGCTGCTCGATCACCGTGTCGGAATCGGCAAACGGCAGTTGCATGCGGCGCGCCAGCGAGCGCCCCACGGTGGACTTGCCGCTGCCGGGCATGCCGATGAGAACTATCATAAAAAAAGCCCCGGTCAACCGGGGCAGGATGATAAGCGGTGGGCCCGACTCCCGGCCCACCTCTCTACGCTATGGACACACTCCCAGCGACACGGTTCGACTCACGGTTGCCGAGTCTCGTGTCGCCGTGACCACGAAGTTGTACGTGGTGCAGGCTGCAACAGTGGGTGCTGTTCCGGTAAGCGCGCCACTCACGGCTCCACCTGTCAGTCCGCCAGGCAAGTTCGTGTATGTCCACACCAAGGGTTTGGATGTGTCACCGCCGCTTGCAGAAAAAATGTACGCGTAGCTCGTATTGGACGTCGCACCAGGCAGCGCGCAGGGAACGTTCACATCGCTGCCGCAACCGCTCAAATTGATGGACAGCGGAGCCGGCACCGGGGCGGGCGGCGGCGGCGGTGCCGGCGGCGTGGGAGCGGCCGCGACGGCGATCGAGATGTTCGCGGTCTGCGACGTGCCCGCGCTGTCGGTCACGCGGATGGCCACCGAAACCGTGCCCGGTGGGTCCATGCTGGGCGTACCACTGATCAAGCCGGAGCTGCTCAGCGTCAGACCCGACGGCATGCGCCCCAGCGCCTGCCAGGTGTAAGGTGCCACGCCGCCCGTGACGCTGAGCACGTAGCTGTACGGCACGTCGTTGGTGGCGCCGGGCGGCGTGATGTCGGCGAAGGCGAGCGGATCGGCGTTGACCACGGGCGCGCCCTGCGTCGCCGTGACCACCACCAGGCTGGTGATGGGGTCCTGGATGCCGTTGCTGACGTCGTTGTCCAGTCGATCGGTCACCAGTTCGAGCAGGATCGGGCCCTCCTGCGAGCCGCTGGACAGCGAGAACAGGCCAACACCGCCCGTGGTTTGCAGTTGCAGCACGCTGCCCTGCTTGCCATTGGCCAGCAGGCGCGCGCCCTGGGCCGCGGGAGTCACCGAGCGGATGCTGACCTGGAGGTTGGCGTGGCCGCTGCCAGGAACGGGCTGGTTGGCATCGTCCCAGATGTAGGCGTTGACCGCCGTGCTGGTGCGCGCGTTGTAGAGGTTGCCCTGCACACCCAGCGTCGGGTAAGTGGCGATGGCCACCACGCTGGCGGCCTTGCCGGAACCCGCGCCGCCGCCCACCGTGATGTTGACGCTGGTGCTGACTTCGCGGTTGGCGCGCGGATCATGCACCGAGCAGGTGATGGTGGCCACACCGGCCTGGTCGCTGGCGTGGAAGTGGAAGGAAGCGCCGCCGGCGTTGGAAGGCAGCGTGATGCTGCGATAGGCGTTGGGAACCTTGATCGTCCCGCCATTGCCGTCGGGAACGTCGTGTTCGTGTTCCGAATTGCCGTCCAGGTAATACAGGGGCCCCGAGGGAAGGCCGTAGGCCGTGTTGCAGGCGAAGATGTCGGTGCCGCCCGGAATCGGTGCGTCACCCTTCTTGGCGTTGACGTAGAGCGTGGTGGTGAAGGGATGTTGCGGGCCGATGCCGACCGGATAGCCGGCGGTGTTCAACGGCAGGCTGGTCTGCTCGGCCACCAGGGTGATCGAATAGGACTCGGGCGTATCCCCGGGGCTGCCGCCCCCGCCACCACACCCGGCCAGCAGCGCGGCAGCGGCCAGGCCCACGATTCCAATCAACTTTCGCATAGGGTCAACTCGGTTAGGACAACAAATCGATGAACGGAGCCTGCGGGCCGGGTGGTCAGCGCACCGCGCCGCGGTCTGAAATCATCTTCGGCGTGATGAACACCAGCATTTCCTGCTTCTGGGCCTGGCGCGTGCGCTGCTTGAACAGGTTGCCCAGCACGGGCACGTCGCCCAGCAAGGGCACCTTGTTTTCCTGGTCGGTCTCGGTCAGCTCGAAGATGCCGCCGATCACCACGGTGCCGCCGTTCTCGACCAGCACCTGGGTCTTGACGCGCTTGGTGTTGATGGACATGGCGCCTTCAACCACGCCGCCGGGGCTGTCCTTGTTGACATCCAGATCGAGGATGATGTTGCCCTCGGGCGTGATCTGCGGCGTGACCTCGAGCTTGAGCACAGCCTTGCGGAAGGCCACCGCCGTGGCGCCGCTGCTGGTGGCCTGCTGGTAGGCAAACTCGGTGCCCTGCTCAATCAGCGCCTTGGTCTGGTCGGCCGTGACCACGCGCGGGCTGGAAACGATCTTGCCCTTGCCGTCGGCCTCCAGCGCGGACAGCTCCAGGTTGAGGAAGCGGTTGGCGGCCGAACTGAACAGCGAGATGGCGAAGCTGGCCGGCGAGGCACCTGCCAGGCCCAGCGCGGGCAGGCTCAGAAACTGCGAGGTGGTCGAGGTGAGGCCGCCCGCGTCGGTCTGGCCGGTGGTCGAGGTGATGGCGTTGTAGTTGCCGCCAAAGGCCAGACGGTTGCTGCCCACGGCGTAGCCCGGGTCGCCGCCGCGCACGCCGCGCAGGTCAGCGCCGCCCAGCTTGACGCCCAAGGACTTGCCGAAGGTGTCGGTGGCCTCGACGATGCGCGCCTCGATCAGCACCTGGCGCACCGGCACGTCCAGCTTGGTGATCATATCCTGAATCTGCTCCAGGCGCGAGGGGATGTCAGAGATGAACAGCTGGTTGGTGCGCGGTTCGGCGATGACGCTGCCACGCGAGCTGAGCAGGCTGCCCGAGTTGGCGGCGGCGCCGCCGCCACCGCCGGAGCCGGAGGACGAGATCAACTGCTGCTTGATGTCCTCAGCCTTGGTGTAGTTGAGCTGGAAAGACTGGGTGCGCAGCGGCTCCAGGTTGCGGATGGCGGCCTGGGCTTCCAGGTCGGCCTTTTCCTTGGCGGCCATTTCATCTTTGGGCGCGATCTGCAGCACATTGCCCACGCGCTTCATGCCCAGGTTCTTGGCCTGCAGGATGATGTCCAGCGCCTGGTCCCAGGGCACGTCCTTCAGGCGCAGTGTCAGGTTGCCCTGGACCGAGTCGGAGGTGACGATGTTGAAGTTGGTGAAGTCGGCGATCACCTGCAGCAGCGAGCGCACGTCGATGTCCTGGAAGTTCAACGACAGCTTCTCGCCGCGGTAGCCCTGCCCCTGGGTCAGCTTGTCGGGGTTGGACTTTTGCTGGCGCACCTCGACCACCAGCTGCTTGTCGCTCTGGTAGGCGCTGTGCTCCCATGCGCCCTTGGGCTCGATCACCATGCGCACGCGGTCGCCCGACTGCACGGTGGTGATGGTTTGCACGGGGGTGCCGAAGTCGGACACGTCGAGCTTGCGGCGCAGGCCTTCGGGCAGGCTGGTCTTCAGGAACTCGACCACCAGCTTTTGCCCCTGCTGCTTGATGTCCACGCCCACCTGGTCGCTGGGCAGGTCGACCACCACGCGCCCGGCGTTGTCGGTGCTGCGGCGAAAGTCGATGCCTTGCAGCGGCTGCTCGGTGTCGACGTGGCTTTCGGCAAACGCGCTGGTGGCGGGCGCCGGCGTGGCACTGGCGGCCACGGTCCCCAGCGTGACCAGCACCGCGCGGCCCTGCAACTCGGTCTGGTAGGTGGTGGGCTGCTTGAGGTTGAGCACCACGCGGGTACGGTTGCTGCCCTGCGCCACGTTGGCGCCGCGCAGATTGCCCTGGTCGATGGCGATGTTGCTGTGCGCCAGGCCGCTGACGACACCGGGGAAGTCGAGCGCGATGCGCGCCGGCGACTGCACCGCAAAACCAGCGGGCGGCGCGATCAGGGCTTCGTTCAGTTCGATGCGGACGACTTCGGCGCCGCCCTGAATCGAGCTCGTGATCGACTCGATCCGCGCCTGGGCCATGGCCATCGTGGTGGCCCCGAAGGCCATCAAGCCCAGCGCAGCCACGCGCACCTGCCGGCCGTTCGGCATCCACTTGCTCATCGTTTTTTCTCCTGCAACTGCAACTGGGCGTTGCGCTCGATCCATTCGCCGGCAGCGTCCTGCACAATTTCCCGCAAACCCACGTCGCTTTCGCTGATCTGGGTTACCCGCCCGTAGTTTTGACCCAGGTAGTCGCCCACCTTGACCTGGTAGAGCAGCTTGTCGACCCGCACCAACGCCACCCGCTTGCCGCCGCGGTCGAGGCTGCCCACCATGGACATGGCGTCCAGCGGAAAAGCCTCGAGCGGCTCCTTGCGCCGATTGAGCTCGGGCGCGATCAGCGAGTCGCCCGAGCCCTTGACGCCGGACTCGCGCCGCAGCGCCTGCGTCAGGCGTTCGTGGCCGAAAGGATCAGCCGCCGCGGACTCGGTGTAGTCCTGCGGCACGTATTTCTTGGGCTCGGCCAGGGGCGTGACCTTGGGCACCATCTGGTGCCTTTGCTCGGCCATCCACTGCCGCAAGTCCTCCTGCGCCGGCTCGCAGCCGCCCAGCAGGGCGGCCACGCCACAGGCCAGGACCCACCATCCAGCGCGCGCCATCATTTCTTGGCTCCCGGCTTGGCTGCAGCCTTTTGCTGCGCCGCAATCTCTTCGGGGTCAAGGTAGCGGAAGGTCTTGGCCGTGGCCTCCAGCACCAGCATGCCGGACTTGTCCTTGTCGCCGCTGGGCACCACCGACAGGTTGTTGAGCGTGACGATGCGTGACAGATGGGCAATGTCGGAGCTGAAAGCGCCGATGTCGTGGTAGCGGCCGGTCACCTTGAGGGCGATGGGCAGCTCCGCGTAGTAATCCTTGGCCACCAGATGCCCTGGCCGGAACAACTCGAACTGCAGGCTGCGGCCCAGGCCCGCCTGGTTGATGTCCGACAGCAGGGCATCCATCTCGGCCTTGTTGGGCAACTGCTTTTCGAGCAGGTTAACGTATTGCAGCACCTGCACGCGCTGCTTCTTCAGCTCTTCCAGGCTGACGGCCTTCTGCAGCTTGCCGCGGTAGTCGTTGCGCAGGGTCAGCTCCCTGGCCTGATCGCCTTCGAGCTCTTCATTGACACCCTTGAGCCAGGCGAACCAGAGGATGACCACCATCACCGCCGCGACCAGCACCAGCAGTGCGTAGCGCGGCAGTGCCGGCCAGGACGATGGATCGCGCGTATCGAGACCACGGAACTGCCCGCTCAATCCCTCGAACGCTTGCCGAAAATCGATGTTGGATGAAGACTTGCGAGCCATGACGCTGGAGCCCTTTGCTCACGCGGGGACGTTGGCCGGCCGCGGCGCCGCGGCGCCGGGT
>JAKOWB010000114.1 GCA_029781795.1 Pseudomonadota bacterium
TCCTTCACCTCGGCCGAGATGAAGACGCGCTTCACATGCAGGCGCAGGTCGGCGCGCCGATCGGGATGGAACAGCGCGAAGGGCCGCTCGCCGGGGATGAACAGCAGGGCGGTGTATTCGATGGCGCCCTCGGCCTTGAAGTGCAGCGTGCGCCAGGGCTTGTCGAAGGCCTGCGCGACGTCGCGGTAGAAGTGCTCGTACTGCTCGGCGGTGATCTCGCCCTTCGGCCGGGTCCAGAGCGCCGAGGCCTGGTTCAGCGTCGCCCCGCCCTCCAGCCGGATCGGCACCGAGAGATGGTCGCACCAGCTTTTCACCAGCCGCTCCAGCCGGTCCTTGTCCAGGTACTCCTCGGCATCGGCCTTCAGCGTCAGCACGACGCGCGTGCCGGGCTCGGGCGGTGCCGGGTCCAGCGGCTCCAGCTCGTAGGACTCGCCGCCCTTGCTGCGCCAGGACCAGCCTTCGGCATTGCCGGCGCGGCGGGTCTCCACCGTCACCTCGTCGGCCACCATGAAGGCGGAATAGAAGCCGACGCCGAACTGGCCGATCTGCGTCAGGTCCGGCTTGCCGCCGTCCCCCTTGCCTTTGGGGGCCTGGTCCTTCAGCGCCTGCAGGAAGCGCTGGGTGCCCGAGGCGGCGATGGTGCCGAGGTTGGCGATCAGCTCCTCGCGGCTCATGCCGATGCCGTTGTCGGCGATGACGAGCTGCCGGCCCTTCGGCAGCAGCGACAGCGTGACGGCATAGCCCTCGGGCGGGGCCAGGGCGGCGTCGGCCACGGCGAGATAGCGGCGCTTCTCGCAGGCATCGGCCGCGTTGGCCACCAGCTCGCGCATGATGATGTCGCTGTTCGAATAGAGCGAGTGGGTGACGATCTCGAGGAGGCGGCTGACCTCGGCCTCGAAGCGGCGGGTCTCCGGCCCGGCTGCGGCGGTATCGGCGGACATGGCGGCGCGTTCCTGCAATCCCTATATTGGAGCCGCAGAGATGAGATAAGCCCCGCCGGCCCGCAAGGGTGCCCGAGCGCGCCCGGGCGGACGGCCAGTTCCAGGAGCCAGCCCCGTGCACGCCGCGCGCAGAGAACAGGACAGCGCCGGCAAGGTGCTGGCGGTGCTCGGCCCCACCAACACCGGCAAGACGCACTACGCCATCGAGCGCATGCTGGGCCACGCCAGCGGGATCATCGGCTTCCCGCTGCGCCTGCTGGCGCGCGAGAACTACGAGCGCATCGCCCGCCTGAAGGGCTACCACCAGGTCGCCCTGGTCACCGGCGAGGAGAAGATCGTCCCGCCCGGCGCGCGCTGGTTCTGCTGCACCGTGGAGTCCATGCCGCTGGACCGCCCGGCCGCCTTCCTGGCGGTGGACGAGATCCAGCTCTGCGGCGACCCGGACCGCGGCCACATCTTCACCGACCGCCTGCTGCACGCGCGCGGGCTCGAGGAGACGCACTTCCTCGGCGCCGACACGGCGCGCCCGCTGATCCGCCGCCTGGTGCCCGAGGCCGAGGTGCTGGCCCGGCCGCGCTTCTCCACCCTCAC
>JAKOWB010000129.1 GCA_029781795.1 Pseudomonadota bacterium
CCAGGGCGAGCAGGGTCCGGGCAAACCCGGCAAGCTGCTCGCGCCCCGCCGGCTCCAGCACCGCCGAACCGGACGGGAACAGCACCTCGGACTGGAACACGAAGCGGTCGCCAACCACGCTGACATCCGGCCGCTGCCCCAGCACTTCGCGCAGCCGGCCGAAGAATTCCGACCGGTAGCGCTGCAGCTCCTCGACCTGGCGGATCAGCGCCTGATTGAGCCGGGCGTTGAGCGTGCCGATCTGGACCCGCTGGGCATCGACCCGGGCCTCCGAAACATCGAGGGCTGCGGTGGCGCGGGCAAGCTGGTCGCGCAACGCCGCCACCTGATCGGCCAGTTGGGTGACCAGGGCCTGCGATTCGGCGGCGAGACGGCGCTGGCGGCCAAGCTGGTCATCGCTCTGGCCGAGGGCGCCGGTCAGCGCGGCGATGCGAGTGTCGCGTTCCTGTACCGCACGCTGGGCCAGGGCGGTGCGCTCTTCAGCAGTGCTCAGTTGCGCCTCGATCGCCTGGCTGCGGTCACGCAGCGCGGCGAACTCGGCCAGCAGCCGGTCGCGTTCCGCGCGGCTCAGCCGAAGCTGGACGGTCAGCCCTTGGCGCTGCTCCTCGGCCGCGGCGACCTGGCCACGCAGATGCTCGGCCGCCGCCTCGGCAGCGGTATTGCGCTCACGCTGTTCGGCCAGGGTCGCTTCGCTGGTCAGCAACAGATCGCGCAGCCGCAGGATCTCGGCATCGCTGAGCCGCAAGCGCTCCTGACCCTCGGCAGCGGCGGTTTGCGCCTGGGCTGCAGCGGTGCGGGCGGCCTCGGCCGCTGCCTGGGCCTGTTCAGCCGTGGTCCGCGCAGCGGCCGCTGCACTGCGCTCCTGCTCCGCGGTGGCCTGCACCTGTTCGGCGGTGCGCGCCGAGCGTTCCGCGGCGCTGCGCGCCTGCTCGGCTTCGGCCTGCGCCGCTGCTGCCGCGGTCTGCTGGCGTTCCAGCTCGGCGGCCATCGCCGTTCGTGCCGTGGCGGCTTCTGCCGCCGCGCCTTCGGCGTGTTCGGCACGCTCACGCAGCAGCGCGGCCAGCGACACCGACTCCTCAAGATTGACCCCAAGCCGCTCGGCCTCGGCCTGATGGGCGCGCAGCGCCAAGGCCAATGCCGCGACCTGGGTCTCCAGGTCTTGCCGGGCGGTGCGCAGCGCGTCGAGATCGGCCCGCAGGCTGGCCAGCTCGCGCAGGCGCAGGGCAATGGTCTCGCGGTCCGCCCGGATGGTGCGGTCAGCCTCGGTCAGGGCCTCGTCCT
>JAKOWB010000131.1 GCA_029781795.1 Pseudomonadota bacterium
AGGCGGTCGCGGCGTAGACTTCCGCGCGGAAGGCCTCGGCCAGGCGGTCGCAGTCATGGCCGAGGTTGCGCGGCGCGAGGTCGTCGACCGGCGGCAGGCTGGAGCGGATCATCTCGAGGCGCACCGCCAGCGCCGGCGGCGCCGGGCGGTCGGTGACCCAGAGCGCCTGCGAGGAGACCGCGGCCATCGCCGCCAGCGCCCGCTCCAGCGCGCGGCCCGCCGTCTCCTGCTTGTGCCAGGCCGGGAAGACCGGCGAGACCACGTCGTCCTGTCCCCAGGCACCGCCCTCGGCACCGGGCAGCAGCGTGGCCGAGGCCGCCTGCCGCGCCGTCTCGTGGAAGCCGACGATGGCCATGGGGGCATAGGTCAGCGCCACCGCGCCACCGGCTACCTTGTCCAGGTTCTTCGACAGCTTCTCGGGCAGGCCGCTGCTGGCGTGGTCCAGCGTCTTGGTGGCGTGGCGCTCGCAGAGCAGGCAGAGGTCGGCCCACTCGCGCGCCAGGGCGTCCATCGCCGGCACGGCATGACTGTCGTGATAGCCGCCTGTGGAGAAGGAACGCCCGTCGGGATGTTCCGCGTCGGGCGGCAGGAAGATGGGATTGTCGGTCACCGCCGGCAGGGTGGCGTCGGCTAGGCGCTCGGCCGTCGCCACGGCGCGCAGGGTGCGGGCGAAGATGCGCGGCAGGATGCGGAAGGAGACCGGCGCCTGGAAGCTCCGCCGCTGCCCGCCGGTGCCGGCCAGCAACTGCTGCAGGCGCCGCAGCGCCCAGCCGGCGTCGGGGTCGTTCCACAGCTCCGCCAGCGCCGGATCGTAGGCGCCGAGCGGTGCGCGGAAAGCCTCGACCGAAAGGGCGAAGAGCTCCAGCGCCAGGTCCATCCGGCGCCGGCCGGCCAGCGCGGCGTCGGCAAGCAGCGCGGCGGCGCAGGGCGCGCCGTTGGTCAGCGGCCCCTTCTCCTTGATCTCCATGCGGAAGGCATCGGTCAGCGGCGCGAAGAGGTGATAGAGCGCCAGGATCTCGCCGGCCGAGCCGTTGCCCTCGCCCGGTACCGGCGGCACCGGCCGCTCGCCGTTCAGCATCTCCACTACGGCCTGGACCACGCGCAGCGAGGTGGCACCGTGTCCCTCCACCAGGTTGGCCAGGCGCGAGAAGAGGATGCCGCGCACCACGCGGTCCGGCAGGGGATCGCCGAAGGACATGGCGCCGACCGCCAGGCTGCGGGAATGGAACTGCTCGGCCTCGGCGGGGCTCATCTGCCGCCGCGCATTGGGGCCGTAGCCGGAGGTGACGCCATAGATCGCGCCCTCCTGCTTCGCGGCATAGCGCAGGAAGGCGGCGCGCACCTCGTCGATGGTGCGGCGCGTGCGCGGCGTCAGCTCGACCCGCTCGCCCTGCCAGGCGGCGCGGCGAAAGGCGGCGAGCGTCAGGTCGGCGCGCCCGTCGATGGCGATGGTCATGGCGGAAGACTCGGGGAAGGGTCAGTGCTGCGGCGAGCCTAGACGCCCCGTCCCCGCCGCACCATTGCGTCAGGCGCTGGCCGGCTCGGCGGCGGCGCCCAAGTCTTCGGCCGGCGCCGCCTCGGGCGGGGCAGCGGCGCCAGCCGCCAGCAGGGTGGCTTCCGCCAGCTCGGTCAGGCTGCCGAAGACGCCGTCGGCCTGCGACAGCTCCTGCAGTGCCCGAACGTCGGCCGGTGCCTCCTCGGTCGTCCAGCAGCCGAGCAGCAGCTTCACCCCCGGCAGGCGGCGGCGCAGGCGGCGGACGGTGTAGCGCAGGTGCGCCGGCCGGTCGGTGTCGAGGTAGCAGAGGCAGAGGATCGCCGGCTCCATCTTCGCCAGCTCGTCCAGCCGGTCCATGGCCAGGATCTCCGGCCCCGCGACCCTGGTGCCCAGCCCGTGCTGCTGCAGCACCTCGCCCAGCAGCAGGGCGGCCGACTCGTCCAGCAGGCTGCGCCCACCGATGCAGACCACGCGCTCCTGCCCCTCCTCCGCCCGCCGCTCGGGCGCCAGCACCGGCAGCGCGGCCGGCGGCTTGGCGTCCGGCGCCAGCGGCTCGCGCCACAGCAGATCGGTTGCCAGCTCGTAGACCGTCTCGCGGATGCGCAGCAGGTGGTCGCGGTCCAGCGCGCCGCGCGCGAGATCGCGCTGGGCGAGCTGCAGCCCGTCGATCGCCACGTCCTCGTAATAGCCGACCAGCGAGGACTGCTTCATCTTGCTGTCGGCCTCGGTCGCGGCCTCCAGCGGGTCGCCCGCCAGCATGCGCTGGTAGAAGAGCTGCGCCGGGGTCAGCACCGGCTGGTCGCCGAACAGGATGTCGAGGAAGCTGAGGCTCTCGACGTGGCGGCCGAGCACCACCAGGCAGACGGTCAGCGGGGTCGAGAGCAGCAGGCCGACCGGCCCCCAGAGCGCGGTCCAGAAGGTGGCGGCGACGACCACCGCGACGGGCGACAGGCCGGTGCCCTTGCCATAGGCGACGGGCTCGACCACCTGGCTGACGACCGTCTCGGCGACGATGTAGAGCCCGAGGGTCCAGAACAGCAGCGACCAGCCCGGATCGATGGTGACCGCCAGTACCACCGGCACCACCGCGGCAAGCAGGAAGCCGACGAAGGGCAGGAACCGCAGGACGGCGCCGAGGAAACCCCAGAGCAGCGCGTTCGGGATGCCGAGCAGCCAGAGGCCGAGGCCGATGACCGAGCCGAAGGCGCCGTTGACCAGGAGCTGCAGCAGGAAGAGGCGGCTGATCCGCGTCGCCGCGTCGTCCAGCGCCGCCGTGGTGCGCGGGAAATCGTGCGCCCCGGCCAGGCGGATCAGGCGGTTCCTCAGGTCCTCGCGCTGCAGCAGGATGAAGATGACGAAGACCAGGACGATGAAGGCGGTGAGCAGCGGGTCGACCAGCGGCGAGATCAGATTGCCTAGCCGCTCCATCGTCCCGGGCTCGGGCTCTTGGACCTGCACCAGCAGGGGTGCGTCCGGGTCGGCGGGCGCCGCCGCCTCGCCCCCCGGCGTCGGCGACGTCTCGCCCGCCGGCGGCGCCGGCTGCGCGCCGTCCTGCTGGCCACCGCCGTCGAGCTCGTCGCCCAGGCCCTGCAGCACGTCGGCGGCGCGCTCCAGCGTACCGTGTCCGTCGGTGGCGCCGCGCAGCGTCTGGATCTTCTCGCGCAGCGTCCGCTCGTAGCGCGGCAGCTCTGCCGCCAGGTCGGTGATCTGCTTGGCCAGCAGCAGGCCCATCCCGAGCATGGCCGCAAAAGCGACGGTCACCGCCAGCACAACGGCCAGCCCGCGCGGCAGGCGCCAGCGCTGCAGCAGGCCGGCCAGGGGCGCCAGCGCGAAGCTCAGCAGCACCGCCATGGCCAGTGGGATGAAGATGTCCCGCCCCAGGTAGAGCGCGACGACGATGATGGCGCCGATGACCACGGCGGCCATGCCGGCAAAGAGCGTCGCCAACTCCTGCCGGGTGCGCGTCCGCGTGGCGGTCGGTTCGAGCATAGAGCGGCCCCGCAAGCTGTCTCGGGACGAACGCCAGGGCGGCGGCGGACCAAACCACCGCCAGCCCTGGTTCGTCGGACAGCTAACGCGGCGACCGCGTTATGGGTTGCATGACGGCGCGAAGGCCAGCCGCAGCCTCTACTTCCGCTTCAGCAGGTCGCGGATCTCTTCCAGCAGCACTTCGCTCTTGGTCGGCGGCGGCGGGGCGGCGGGCGCGGCCGGCTTGGTCAAGAGCTTGTTGACCTGCTTGATGGTGATGAAGATGGCGAAGGCGATGATCAGGAAGTTGATGATCGTGTTGACGAAACTGCCATAGGCGATGACCGGCGCACCGGCATCCTTGGCAGCGGCGAGACTGGGATAGTCGCCCGGTCCCAGGTTGATGAAGAGATCGCTGAAGTCGACGCCGCCCAGCAGCACGCCGATCGGCGGCATGATGATGTCGTTGACGAAGCTGGTGACGATGGCCCCGAAGGCGGCGCCGATGATCACGCCGATGGCCAGGTCGATGACGTTGCCGCGCAGGGCGAAGTTCTTGAATTCCTTGAGCATCCAGCGGTCTCCCCTCCGGCGCGACGACGCGCGCCCGTCGCACAAGCTTACGGCAGCCGTGGGAAAATTCCAGCCGCCGCGGGGAGTTTCCCTCCCGCAGCGGTTCTCAATCAGGCCGCGTCCTTGCCCAGCACGGCGCGCTTGCGGCGGGCCATGTAGTCCTTCAGCGCCTCGTCCACGCCGGGGTCGATGGCCGGCGGCTCGTACTCGGCCAGGATCTTCTTCCAGGTGGCGTTGGCGCGCTGGGTGGCGGTCTCGGCGCCGGCCAGCTTCCAGGATTCGTAGTTGCGCCAGTCGCTGAGGATCGGCTCGTAGAAGGCCGTCTCGTAGCGCTCCAGCGTGTGGCCGACGCCGAAGAAGTGGCCGCCGGGGCCGACCTCGCGGATGGCGTCGAGCGCCAGAGTCTGGTCGTCGATCACCATCGGCGTCAGGAAGGCGGCGAACTGCTGCAGCAGCTCGGCGTCGAGAATCATCTTCTCGAAGGAGGCGACGAGGCCGCCCTCCATCCAGCCGCCGGCGTGATGGATGAAGTTGGCGCCGCCCAGGATGCAGGCCCAGAGCGCGTTCTGCGTCTCATAGGCCGCCTGCGCGTCGACCACGTTGGCGGCGTTCACGTTGCTGGAGCGGTAGGGCAGCCTGTAGCGCCGGGCGAGCTGCCCGCCGGCGATCACCGCCTGCGCGTACTCCGGCGTACCGAAGGCCGGCGCGCCCGACTTCATGTCGACGTTGCTGGTGAAGCCGCCATAGACCACCGGCGCGCCGGGGCGAAGGATCTGGGTATAGGCGATGACCGCCAGGGCCTCGGCGTTCTGCTGCGCCAGGGCGCCCGCCATGGTCACCGGGGTCATGGCGCCCATCAGGGTGAAGGGCGTGACGATGGGCGCCTGGCCGCAGCGCACCATCTCGGTCAGGCCGGCGATCATCTCAACGTCGACGCGGCGCGGCGAGTTGACGTTGATCACCGTCATGATGGCCGGATCGCCGTCGAGCTGCTCCGGCGTCTGGCCGCGCGCGATGGCGGCCATGGCGATGGTGTCGACGATGCGCTGGCGGCCGATGCCACGCGCCAGGAAGACCTTGTCGGTGTAGCGGATGTTGGCGTAGCAGGCGTCGAGGTGCCGGGTGTCGGCCGGCAGGTCCTGCGCCTCCACCGGGGCGGAGGAGACCGAGTGGATGCAGTTGAGCGCGCCCAGCAGCTTGATCAGGTTGCACTGGTCCTCGTAGGTGCCGGGACGGCGGCCGCGATCGGTGTCCGAGACGTTGGGCGGGCCGGAGACGCCGCCGAAGACGATGGAGCGGCCGCCGATCTCGACCCGGTGGTCGGGGTTGCGCGGCGTCACGTTGAAGCGCTCCGGCGCCTTGGCCACCAGGCCCAGCACCAGGTCGCGGTCCAGGCGCACCATGCGCGTCGCCGCATCGACCTCGGCGCCCGCCGCCTTGTAGGTCGCCAGCGCCTCGTCGCAGAGCACCTCCAGCCCCTGCGTTTCCAGCAGGGTGAGGGAGGCATCGTGGATCGCCTCGAGCTGGTCCGCCGAGAGGATGTCCCAGGTCGGATAGCGGTTCTCCAGCCGCGCCCAGGGGCGGCCGAGCCCGTGCGAGCCGCTGCGCCGCGCGCGCATCTCGCTGCGCCCGCCACGGCTGCGCCCCTCGGTACGGGCGTGCTGCCGCCCCTCGCGCTCGCTCATCTCTCGGCTCTCCGCTGGTTGCTTGCTGCCATGCTAGCCCGGCGACTTATCCGAATGCGACAGAAGCCGCCCGAAACCGTCCGGTATTCGACCTGTGGGGCGGATCAGGCCTGCCGGTACCAGATGCCGCCCGCGCCGGCCTCGCGCCGCAAGGCGCCGCGCGCGACCAGGCAGTTGAGATGCGCCGCGGCTTCGCCCAGGGCGAAGAAGATCTGGTGGTCGTCCAGCGGGCGCTTGAACAGCAGCGGCAGGATCTCCGCCGCCTGGCGCGGACTGTCGCCGCAGGCGGCCACCGCCTCGGCCAGGCGCTCCGCGTGATGCGCCGCCAAGGCGTCGAGGCGCTGGTGCAGGCCCTGGAACACCGGGCCGTGGCTCGGCAGCACCGTCGTATCGGCCGGCAGGCGCCGAAAGCGTTCGATCGTTGCCAGAAACCTCGTCAGCGGGTCGCTCGCCGCCTCGAACCAGTAGGCCGAGACGTTGGGCGAGATCTTCGGCAGCACCTGGTCGCCGGCAATCAGCAGGCCGAGCTCCGGGCACCAGAGGCTGAGATGTTCGGGACTGTGCCCCTCGCCCAGCAGGAGTTGCCATTCGCGGCCGTCGATGGTGAGCATCTGGCCGGGCCTGAGGGTCTCGACCGCGTCGGGCAGCGGCAGCATGCGGTTGACGTAGTCGTTGCCACGGGCGCTGGCGCGGGCCGCCTGCTCGGCCGAGATGCCATTGTCGCGATACCAGGCCGCCGCGCGCGACCGCACGCTGTCGTGATCCTGCGCCATGAGCCAGGCAGCCTGCGCCATCTCCTTGCCGGCGATGGCGAGCGGCGCACCGGTCTCGGCCTCCAGCCAGCCGCCAAGGCCGAAGTGGTCGGGGTGGTGATGCGTCACCAGGATGCGGCGGACCGGCCGACCACGCAGTTCCTCGATGAAGAGGCGGCGCCACTCGGCCTGGCTGTGCGCATTGCCGAGGCCGCAGTCGACGAGCGTCCAGCCGCCCGCGTCCGCCAGCGCCCAGAGGTTGATGTGGTCGAGCTGGAAGGGCAGCGGGAAGGCCAGGCGCAGGATGCCGGGCGCGACTTCCGTCACCTCGACGGGGCGCGTCGGCGGGCGGACCGCGCGCGCCGTCATGCCAGCACCCGGCGCCTGAGGAAGGCGAGGATGCCGGCCTCGCTGGCCGCGGCCTGGTCGCGCTGCGGGCTGTGCCTGCAGTCGGCCAGCACCAGCCGCTCGGCCGGCGCCGGCAGGCCGCGGTCGATGGCGTCGAGCTGCGCCAGGCTGCCGTACTCGTCGTCGACGCCCTGCACGACCAGGACCGGAGCCGCGATGGCCGGCAGGTACTCCTCGATGTTCCAGTCACGGAAGGCGGGGCTCAGCCAGATGTCGTTCCAGCCCCTGAAGGTCGCCGCGGGATCGCGGTGATAGCGGCCCAGGCGCTGGGCCAGATCGGTGGTGCGGAAGACCTCGCCCGCCGCGGCGATACCCTGGATCGAGATGTCCTCGACAAAGACGTGGGGCGCCAGCAGCACCAGTCCGGCCACCGCGCGGCCGCTGCCGCCGGCATGGATCAGCGCGATGGAGGCACCGTCGCTGTGACCGATCAGCACCGGGCGCTCGATGCCCAGGCGGTCAAGCAGCGCCGGCAGGACCGCCAGCCCCTCGTGGTGCATGTAGTCGACGTCGCGCGGCCCGGCCAGCGGAGTCGACTGCCCATAGCCGTGGCGCGAGAAGATCAACGCCGGGCAGCGCGCACCGGCCGCGATGCGATCCGGGAAGTCGCGCCACTGCGCGGCCGAGCCCAAGCCTTCGTGCAGGAACACCAGCCAGGGTCGCCCGGCGAGGCCCGGGATGCGGCGGAACTCCAGTTCGCTGCCGTCGAGGTCGATGCGCTCCACGTCGATCAGACTCCCAGGTGGCGCTGCATCAGGTCGGGGTCGGCCAGCAGGGCCGCCGGCCGGTCGGCAAAGACCACCTCGCCCTTGACCAGCACGACGATACGGTCGGCCAGCGCCGCCACGGCGCTGACCGTCTTGTCGACGATGAGCGTCGCGATGCCGCTCTCGCGCACGATGCGGATGGTGCGCCAGATCTCCTGGCGGATCAGCGGCGCCAGACCCTCGGTGGCCTCGTCCAGCATCAGCAGGCGCGGGTTGGTCATCAGCGCGCGGCCGATGGCCAGCATCTGCTGCTCGCCGCCCGAGAGCTGCCCGCCGCCGTGGCCCAGGCGCTCGGCCAGGCGTGGAAAGGTCTCCAGCACCCGCTCGTAGGTCCAGGCGCGCTGACCGTCCAGGCCGGGGCGCGCCGCCAGGGTCAGGTTCTCGCGCACCGAGAGCGTCGGGAAGATGCCGCGGCCTTCCGGCACGATGGCAAGGCCCCGGCGCGCGCGGCGGAAGGGCGCCTCGCCGGTTACCTCGGCGCCGTCGATGACGACCTGGCCGCGGCGCGCCGGCACCAGGCCCAGCAGCGTCTTGATCAGCGTGGTCTTGCCCATGCCGTTGCGGCCCATCAGGCCGACGGTCTCGCCGGCGCCGATGGCGATGTCGACGCCGCGCAGGATGTGGCTCTCGCCGTAGTAGGCGTGCAGTCCGGTAGCGGCCAGCAGCGCGCTCATGCCGCCACCTCGCCCAGGTAGGCCTCGCGCACCGCCTGGCTGCCGCGAATCTCGTCCGGCGTGCCGCTGGCAATGACGCCGCCGTTGACCATCACCGTCAGGCGGTCGGCCACGGCGAAGACCACGTCCATGTCGTGCTCGACCAGCAGCACGGCGTGATCGGCGGCGAGCTGGCGCAGCAGGTCGACCATGCGCTGCGTCTCCTCCGGGCCCATGCCGGCCAGGGGCTCGTCCAGCAGCAGCACGCGCGGCTCGGTCGCCAGGGTCATGGCGATCTCGAGCTGGCGCTGCTCGCCGTGGCTGAGCTGGCCGGCGATGCGCGTCGCGCCCTCGGCCAGGCCGACGCGGGCCAGCGCCGACCCGGCGCGGGCCAGAAGATCGCGGGCCCCGGCGGCGGGACGGAACAGCCGGCCGCCGTGGCGCGCCTGCGCCGCCAGGCGCACGTTCTCCTGCGCGGTCAGGGACTTCAGGATGTTGGTCTTCTGGTAGGAGCGGCCGATGCCGCGCCGCGCCAGGCGGTGCGCCGGCAGGCCGGTGACCACCGCGCCGTCCAGCAGGATCTCGCCGCTGGAGGGCCTGAGGTCGCCGGAAAGCAGGTTGATCAGGGTCGACTTGCCGGCACCGTTGGGGCCGATGACGGCGTGCAGCTCGCCGATCGACAGAGCGAGGCCGACCTGCGCCACGGCGGTCAGGCCGCCGAAGCTGCGGGTCAGCGAGCGGGTTTCCAGCACCACGCTCATGCCGCCTCCTCCGCAGCGGCGCGACGGCGCAGGCGGATGCCGGCCAGGCCCTGCGGCAGGACCAGCACCATCGCCAGGATGAAGAGGCCCTGCACCAGCAGCTGCCGCTCGGTGACCAGCTGGCTCACCTCGCCCAACGCGGTCAGCGTGATGGCGCCAAGGACCGGGCCATAGAGGAATCCGAGGCCGCCGACCAGGATCATCAGCAGCGCCTCGGCCGAGCGGTGCCAGCCCACCAGCTCGGGATTGACGAAGCCGTCGTTCATCACCCACTGGTGCCCGGCGACGCCGGCCAGCGCGCCGGCGATGACGAAGGCCAGCAGCTTGTAGCGATAGGTATCGAAGCCCAGCGCGCGCATGCGGTGCTCGTTGATGCGGATCCCCGTCAGCACGCGGCCGAAGAGGCTGCGCAGCAGCCAGGCCAGCGCCAGGTACATGGCCGCCAGCAGCCCCAGGTTCACGTAGTAGCCGACCAGGTTGCGGGACTTCTTCGTAGTCTGGATCACCAGGTCGCCGAGGCCCAGAACCGGGCGCGCGACGAAGACGCCGTCGTCGCCGCCGGCGATATGCGTATCGTGGAACAGGAAGAAGACCATCTGCGCGAAGGCCAGCGTCACCATCAGGAAGAAGAACCCGCGGGTGCGCAGCGCCAGAGCGCCGATCACCAGCGCCGCCACCGCGGCCACGGCGACGGCCAGCGGCAGGGTGAGCAGGATGGAGAGCCCGCCGCCGTCGGGCGTCACGAAGAAGATGGAATAGGCGGCGAGGCCGAAGAAGGCGCCATGGCCCAGGCTGACCAGCCCGGTGACGCCGACCAGAAGCTGCAGGCTGAGGGCGAACATGGCCCAGACCAGCGCGGTGGATCCCAGGCCGATGTAGAAGTTCGGCACCAGCCAGGGGAAGGCCGCGAGCAGCGCGAGGCCCAGCAGCAGGATCGCGGGGCGGCCCATCACCCGCTCCGCGCGAAGAGGCCGTTGGGCCGCCACAGCAGCACCAGGGCCATGAGCAGGTAGATCGCCATGCCGGCGATCCCGGGTACCAGCACCTTGCCCAGCGTGTCGACCAGGCCGATCAGCAGCGCGCTCCAAAAGGCGCCGGACACCGATCCGATGCCGCCGATCACCACGATGACGAAGGAGACGATGAGGAATCCGTCACCCATCCCCGGATAGACCGAATAGAGCGGTGCCGCGAGGCCGCCAGCCAGCACCGCCATGCCGGTGCCGAGGGCGAAGACCGCGACCTGGATCTTCGCCACGTCGAGGCCCATGAGCTGCACCATCTCCTGGTTCACCGCGGCGGCACGGATCATGGCGCCGAAGCGCGTGCGCTCGATCAGCAGGAACAGCAGGCCGGCCAGCAGCAGGCAGACCACCAGCACGAAGATGCGATAGGCGGAGTAGCTGAAGTCGGCCGAGATCGGCACCGAGAAGTCCAGGATGGCCGGGACCGCCACGGCATGGAAGTCGTTGTCGACCAGCAGCGAGCGCGCTTCCTCGAACAGCAGCACCAGGGCGAAGGTCAGCAGAACCTGGTCCAGATGCTCGCGCGCATAGAAGAAGCGGAAGAGCACGCGCTCCAGCACGGCGCCCAGGACCAGGCCGGCCAGCAGCGCGATCGGCAGGGCAAGCCAAAGGTCGCCGAAGCTCCGCACGCAGACGAAGACCGTGTAGGCGCCGATCATGAAGAGGCTGCCGTGCGCCAGGTTGATGATCCCCATGATGCCGAAGATCAGCGTCAGGCCACTGGAGATCAGGAACAGCAGCAGGCCGTACTGCAGCCCGTTCAGTACCTGTGTCAGCAGACCGGCAAGGTCCATGCGCGCCGCCACTCCCCCAAAACAGCAACGCCGGCCGGACGCTTGGAACGTCCGGCCGGCGCGGATGCCGTCGATCAGGTCATGCTGCAGCCGGTGGCCGGGTCCGCCAGCTTCTCGACCGCGATGCCATTCAGCATGTTGAGGCCGTTCACCGCCTTGCGCAGGTAGATGTCCTGCACCGGGTTGTGCGCCTTGGAGAGCGTGAAGGCGCCGCGCGGGCTGTCGATCGTCGCGCTGCCCATGGCCGCATACATCGCGTCGGACTTCTCCATGTCCCCGCCCACGGCCTCTAGGCCGATCGCCAGGAGCTGCGCGGCGTCATAGCCCTGCACGGCATAGACGTCGGCGTCGCGCCCGGCCTTCTTCTGGAAGGCCTCGCGGAAGGCGTTGTCGCGCGGCGTGTTGAGGCCGTCGGCATAGTGCAGCGCGGTCTCCAGCCCCTCGCCGGCATCGCCCTGCGCCGCCAGCACGCCGTCGGTCAGGAAGCCGGAGCCGTAGAGCGGGAACTTGTCGCGCAGGCCGGCCGCCGCGTAGTCCTTGACGAACTGGATGGCGCCGCCGCCGGCGAAGAAGGTGCCGACCGCCTCGACGCCCAGGCCCGGGATCTGCGCCAGCAGCGGCTGCCAGCTGGTCTCCGGGAAGGGCACCATCAGCGCCTGCACGATCTCGCCGCCGCCGGTGGCGAGGCCATCGGCGAAGCCCTGCATGGACTCCTTGCCGGCGCCGTAGTCCCAGGTGATATAGGCCACCTTCTTGATGCCGCGGTCGGCCAGGGCCTTGCCCATGCCGTAGCTCGGCTGCCAGTTGGAGAAGGAGGTGCGGAAGATGTTCGGGGCGCAGAGCGCGCCGGTCATCGCGCCGGCGCCGGCGTTGGGGCCGATCAGCAGCGTGCCGCTGTCCTTGACCACCTTGACCATGCCCATCTCGACGCCCGAGTGGACCGTGCCGATGATGACATCGACCTCGTCACGGCTGACCAGGCGGTTGGTGTTCTCCGGCGCCTTGGCCGGGTCGCTCTCGTCGTCCAGCTTGATGAACTCGATGGGACGGCCGCCCAGCATGCCGCCCTTCTCCTCGACGAAGAGCTCGACCGCCCAGGTGATGTTCTCGCCCAGCTTCGCGTAGGTGCCGGAATAGGGCAGCATCAAGCCGACCTTCAGCGGCTCGGCGCCCAGGGCATAGCGCAGCGGCGTGGCGCCGAAGGCGGCAAGCGCCGACACGCCACCGGCGGTCTTGAGCAGCGTACGGCGGCTGACATTGCCGCGGATCAGGTTCCCCATAACATGACCTCCCTTGTTCATGGCTGGCCCCATTCTTCGCCTGGGCCTCCGCCGGTTGAAACCCTCTGGGCAAGCTCTAGCCTCTTTGCCCACCAGCCCGCAACTTGAAGCGCTGGATCTTGCCGGTCGCGGTCTTCGGCAGCTCGGGCACCACCTCGATCCAGCGCGGGTACTTGAAGGGCGTGAGGCGGGACTTCACGTGGCTTTTCAACGCCTCCTCCAGGCCGGCCTCGGCGGCCTTGCCGGGCTGCAGCACGACGAAGGCCTTGGGCTTGATCAGGCGGTCGGCATCCTCGGCGCCGACCACCGCGGCCTCCAGCACCGCGGGGTGGGTGACCAGCGCGGCCTCGACCTCGAAGGGCGAGACGTACTGTCCGCTGACCTTCAGCATGTCGTCGGAGCGGCCGCAGTAGAGCCAGTAGCCCTCCTCGGTCACGCGGTACTTGTCGCCGGTCCGGGTCCAGTGCCCCAGGAAGGTCTCGCGGCTCTTCTCGCGCTTGCGCCAGTAGAAGGCGCAGCAGGTAGGGCCGCTGACCTGCAGGTCGCCGATCTCGCCCGGCGCCACCGGCTGGCCCTGCTCGTCCACCAGGCGCGCCTGGTAGCCCTCGACCGGCCGGCCCGACGTGCCGTAGCGGATGTCGTCCTGCCGGTTCGAGATGAAGATGTGCAGCATCTCGGTCGAGCCGATGCCGTCGAGGATGTCGACCCCCATGCGCTCGCGCCAGCGCAGGCCCAGCTCCTCGGGCAGCGCCTCGCCGGCCGAGGTGCAGAGGCGCAGGTTGTGCCGGCCCTTCTCCGGCAGCTCACCGGAGGAGAGCAGCAGGCCGAAGAGCGTCGGCACGCCGTAGAAGATGGTCGGCCGCTGCTCGACTAGGCGCTTGCCGACCGCGGCCGGGGTCGGGCGCTCGGCCATCAGCACCGCGGTGGCGCCGACCGAGAAGGGGAAGGTGAGGCC
The DNA here is from genome assembly GCA_029781795.1 of Pseudomonadota bacterium. Classification (GTDB taxonomy): domain Bacteria; phylum Pseudomonadota; class Alphaproteobacteria; order Kiloniellales; family JACOMY01; genus JAKOWB01. The sequence goes on from JAKOWB010000131.1 coordinate 13,117, forward strand.
ATTGCCCAGCCCATAGGCGAAGAAGAGCTTGGCGGCGGAGAAGACGACGTCTTCCGGCCCGATCCCCAGGATCGGCTGGGCATAGAGCTTGGCCGTGTCCATCAGGTGCGACTGCAGGTGCACCGCGCCCTTGGGCGAGCCGGTGGAGCCCGAGGAGTAGAGCCAGAAGGCGATGTCGTCGGCCACCGTGGGCGCCGGCTGGTGCTGCGGCGCCGCCTTCGCCAGCAGGTCGGCCAGGCGCTGGTGGCCATGGCCGTCCTGGCCGGAGACGATGACCTGCCTGAGATGCGGGCGGTGCCTGTCCAGCAGCGGCGCCAATGCCGGCAGCAGCGGCTCGGACACCGCCAGCGCCGTCGCGCCGCTGTCGCCCAGCATGAAGTCGAGGTCCTTGGCCGGCAGCAGCGTGTTGACCGGCACCGGCACCACGCCGGCCTTGATGGCGCCCAGGAAGACCGTGGGAAAGTCGACACTGTCGAGCATCACCATCAGCAGGCGCTCGCCGCGACGGATGCCCAGGCCCTCGAGGGCGTTGGCGAAGCGGTTGGCGCGCTCGGTCAGCTCGCCATAGGTGTAGCGGCCGTGATCGTCGATCACCGCCAGCCTGTCGCCGCGGCCCTCGAGCAGATTGCGATCCAACAGATCCAGCGCGGCGTTGTAGAGCCCTTCGGGCAGGCTCGCCGGCGTGACCGTCATCGTCCCTGGTCCTCCCTACCCAACCCTCGGGACAGCGGAGGCAATGCGGCGCCCTCGCGCCGCCGCCCGTCCGCCACCCGCTTTTGCACCGGCCGTCTTGCCGCGGCCTGGAGAGACTATCCTATCGCCGCGCCGTCAGGCTGCGCGCTTCAGCGGCTCCGCCGCGGAAAACCAGTCGGCCACCCAGGTGACCGCCTCCTCCTCAGGCAGCGTGCCGTCGGCGGCGTCATGATAGAAGGCCTCGCCCAGCAGGGTCGCGCCGAGATCGGTCAGCAGCCTCTCGAAGCGCTTGCCGCCGAAGCAGAAGGTTTCCTTGTAGGTGCTGTCGCCAAGGCCGATGAGGCCGAAGGTCACGCCGGCCAGGTCCGGCCGCGTCCGCTCCAGCGCGGCGAAGAAGTCGCGCGCGTTGTCGGGCACGTCGCCCTGGCCATAGGTCGACGTGCAGATGAGGTAGGTGCGCCCGGCCTCGAAGACCGCCGGATCCAGGTCGACCATGGAGCGTATCTCGCTCGCCACACCCTGCCCGGCCAGCCAGTCGCGCACCTCCTCGGCCACGATGTCGGCCGTGCCGGTCATGGTGCCGACAAGGATGGAGAGGTCAGGCTGCATGGGCGGTGCTCCTGGAATGGAAATTCGTCGCTGCGTTCAGCGGTGGTTCGCATTATAATGCATGTGGAACGCATCTCAAGCATTATAATGCATATGAGTTGAAGGATCGGGCCTGCCACATGAAGCATACGACCGGCCATGGCTAAGCCCCCGGCAGCAGCGCCCAGCCGCCTGCCGGCGCAGCCGCCGCGCCTGGCCGAGGGCGAGTACCTGGAACTGCTGGGCCGCCGCGTGCGCGGCCAGCGCATGCGCCGTGGCATGACCCGCAAGCAGCTGGCCCAGGAGTCGGGCGTCTCCGAACGCTACCTGGCGGAGCTGGAGGGCGGGCGCGGCAACGTCTCGATCCTGCTGCTGCGCGAGATCGCCCGTGCCATGGGCCAGCCGCTCAGCGACCTGGCCAGCGACCGGCCGGATCGCAGCGCCGAAGAAGAACTGCTGTCCGGGCTGGTCGCGCGCCTCGATGCCAGCCAGGCGGCGGAAGCGCACGCCCTGCTGCTGCGCGCCTTCGGCCTCGCCGACGATGACCGGCGGCAGACCCGCGTGGCGCTGATCGGCCTGCGCGGCGCCGGCAAGACGACGCTGGGCCGCCTGCTGGCCGAGCGTACCGGCGCGGTCTTCGTCGAACTCAGCAAGGCCATCGAACAGGCCGCCGGCATGCCGGTGGCCGAGGTTATCGCGCTCGGCGGCCAATCCATGCTGCGTCGCCTGGAGAGCCGCACGCTGCAGTCGGTGATCGAGCGACACCCGCGCCTGGTGCTGGCGACCGGCGGCGGCCTGGTCGCCGAGCCCGCGACCTATGACCTGCTGCTGGCCAACTGCTGGACCATCTGGCTGACCGCCAAGCCCGAGGAGCACATGGCCCGGGTCATGGCCCAGGGCGACCGCCGTCCCATGGCCGACAACCCCGAGGCCATGGAGGACCTGCGCCGTATCCTGATCGAGCGCGAGGCGCTCTATTCCAAGGCCGACGCCCGCCTCGACACCGCCGGCCGCTCGGTCGAGGAAAGCCTCGCCGCGCTGCTGGAACTGGTGCCGGAGGCGCTGCGCCGCGGCGCGAGGGCGAAACGGGCGAAGGCCTAGTAGCCCAGTGCCATGCCGTCCTTGCGCGGATCGGAGCCGCCGGTAAGAACGCCGCGCCGGTGGTCGATGCGGATGCACTGGCCGCCGCCCAGCGGACCGGAGGCCACCGTCAGCGTGTGGCCGAGGTCCATGAGGCCGCGCAGCGTCGCCGCCGGCAGGGTCTTCTCCACCTCGGTATAGAGGCCACGGCCGAAGACACGCGGCAGGTCGAGCGCCGCCTGCGGGTCCAGGCCGTAGTCCAGCATCGAGGTCAAGAGGCGCACATGGCCGAAGGGCTGGTAGTCGCCGCCCATGACGCCGTAGGGCGCCAGGCACTGCCCGTCCTTGGTGAGCATGCCGGGCATGATGGTGTGCATCGGCCGCTTGCCGGGGCCGATGCAGTTGGGATGCGCCGGGTCGACGCGGAAGGACTGGCCGCGGTTCTGGAACAGCACGCCGGTCTCCGGGCAGAGGATGCCGCTGCCGAAGGAGTGGTAGACCGAGTTGATGAAGGAGACGGCGTTGCGCTCGCCGTCCACCACGCAGAGATAGACCGTGTCGCTGGTGGTGAGCCCCAGGTCGGGGATGTCGCGCATCGCGGCACCCAGCGAGATCTTCCCCCGCAGCGTCGCGGCCCAGTCCTTGGACAGGAGCTGCGCCGGCGTCACGGTCATCGCCGGCAGGTCGGCCAGCCAGCGGTCGCGCGCGGCATAGGCCAGGCGCCCGGCCTCCAGCTCCAGGTGGGTGCGCTCGGTCGAGAGCGGGCCATACTTCGAGAGGTCATAGCCCTCCAGGATGTTCAGCATGACCAGCGCCGTGAGGCCCTGGTTGTTCGGCGGGATCTGATGCACGCGGTGGCCGCGGTAGTCGCTGGTCACTGGCGTCACGTATTCGCCGGCGGCGCTGGCGAAGTCCGCCTCGGTGTGGAGACCGCCGGCCGCCTTCAGGCGCTTCACCATCGCGGCGGCGATCGGCCCCTCGTAGAAGGCCTTGCGGCCGTCCTTGGCGATGGCCTTCAGCGTCCGCGCCAGGGCCGGCTGGCGGTGGATGTCGCCCTCGGCCGGCACCTTGCCGCCCGGCAGGAAGACCGCCGCCGTCGCCGGATCGCGCCCCAGCAGGCCGGCGGAGTCCAGCCAGTCGAAGCGCACGCGGCCATGCACCGGGTAGCCCTGCTCGGCATAGCGGGTGGCCGGCGCCAGCAGGCGGGCGAAGTCCAGCTTGCCGTGGTCAGCGTGCAGCCGGCACCAGGCGTCGATGGCGCCCGGCACGGTCACGCTGTGCGGCGAATGCTGCTCGATCTTCTCGATGCCGCGGCCCTGGTACCAGTCCAAGGTCGCCGCCTTGGGCGAGCGGCCGGAGCCGTTGAAGCCGATGACCTTGTCGCCGCCCTTGGGCGCCATCAGCACGAAGCAGTCGCCGCCGATGCCGGTCGACTGCGGCTCGACCACGCAGAGCGTCGCCACCGCGGCGATGGCGGCGTCCAGTGCGTTGCCGCCGGCCTTCAGCACCTCCAGCGCGGCGGCGGTAGCCAGCGGGTGCGAGGTGGCGGCCATGGCCTCGGTGGCGTGGGCGGCCGAACGGCCGGGCAGGTCGAAATCGCGCATGATGAACTCTCTCCCCTTCGGACGGCGCCGATCTTGCCTTATGGAGCCGGCGCGGCAAGCCACCAAATCCGCGCGTCAGGCACGCCAAGGGGGCTCGACAGCCGGGCGTGAAAGGCGCCAGAGTCCTTTCATGACGGTGAAAAGGAAGCCGCCCCGAAGGCAACCGCCGGCGATCCGGCCGTCGCCCGACCTGCTGGGCAGCGTCGGCGCCGAGCTGCGGCGGCTGCGCCTCGGCCAGGGCCTCTCGCTGCAGCAGGTGGCGAGCCGCGCCGGCCTGTCGGTCGGCTTCGTCAGCCAGGCCGAGCGCGGGCTCTCGCCCATCTCCATCAAGGCGCTGCAGGACCTTGGCGCCACACTGGGCAAGCCGATCGGCTGGTTCTTCCGCGACGGCAGCGCCGAGGCCAGCGGCGACGAAGGCGACGTCGTGGTCCGGCACCAGAATCGCAAGCGGCTGGAACATCCGGGCCTCGGCATCACCGACTACCTGCTCTCGCCCAGCCTGGACGGCCAGCTCGAGGTACTGCTCTGCGAGTTCGCGCCTGGCGCCAGTTCCGGCGAGCAGCCCTACACCCACGCCGGCGAGGAATGCGGCGTGGTCCTGCAGGGCCGCTTCGAACTCTGGGTGGGTGAGCGGCACTTCCTGCTGCGCCAGGGCGATTCCTTCGCCTTCCCCAGCACCACGCCGCATCGTTACCGCAATCCGGGCCGCAGCCGCGCGTTGGTGGTCTGGGCAATCACGCCGCCGTCGTTCTGAGCCGCGCGGTTTCATCGCCGAAATCCGTCGGCGGCCTCACGCAACTTTTCATCATCGTGAAATCACCTTGCATACAAGTACGTCTCTCTGCGAGGCTCGGCGCGGTGCAAGGAGGCCGTGGACGATGCGGCCCTGGCTCGTGCGGGGAGGCGCGTGAATGCGGCGACTTCGATTCGAAGCCGTGCTGCTGGTCGCTCCGGCGATAGTGTTCATCGTCGGCTGCTTTCTGGTACCGCTCGGCCGGTTCCTGGCGCTCTCCTTCATCGGTGACGAACACACGCCGGCGCCCTTCGCCGAACTCGCCGGCAGCGAAGTCTACCAGCGGGTGTTCCTGGCGACGCTGCTGGTCGCCCTGCTGGTCACCGTCATCACCGTGCTGCTGGCCTACCCGCTGGCCTATGCGCTCTGCCGGCTGAAGGGCGTCTGGTTCCTGCTGGCGCTCTATGGCGTGCTCTTCCCGCTGTGGATCTCCACCCTGGTCCGCACCTTTTCCTGGATGCTGCTGCTGGAGAAGAACGGGCCGATCAACCGCACGCTGATCGACCTCGGGTTGACCGACAAGCCTTTCACCCTGCTGTTCAACGACACGGCGGTGATCATCGGCATGGTGCATGTGCTGCTGCCCTACGCCGTGCTGCCGCTGTACTCGGCGATGAGCCGGATCGACCGTCGCCTGCTGCTGGCCAGCGACGGCCTGGGGGCGAGCCCGCTCGCCACCTTCTTGCGCGTCTACCTGCCGCTCTCCCTGCCGGGGCTGATCGGGGGCGCCGGCTTCGTCTTCCTCTTCGCGCTCGGTTTCTACATCACCCCCGCCATCCTGGGCGGCGCCAACGCCATCACCCTTTCCATGCTGATCGCCGGCTTCGTCAGCGACCGCCTGGCTTGGCCGCTGGCCGCCGCCGCCTCGCTGCTGCTGCTGGCGGTGGTGCTGGCGCTGCTGGCGGTGGTGGCGCGCCTGGTGCCGCTGCAGCAGGGGATGATGGCGCGATGAACACCGCTCCCCTGCCCGTCCGCATCGCCGCCCATGCCTTCGCCGGCCTGGTGCTGGCCTTCCTGGTGCTGCCGATCCTCGCCGTCGTGCCGGCGTCGTTCAACAAGGCCAGCTTCATCTATCTGCCGCCCAAGGCGCTGGCCTGGCGCTGGTACCAGTCCTTCTTCGCCGACACCGAGTGGATGACCACGCTGATCAATTCGCTCGAGGTGGCGGTCATGGTGACGCTGCTGTCGGTGGCGCTCGGCACCGCCGCGGCGCTCGGCCTGGAACGGATCGGCCGCCGCTGGCGCACCCTGCTGGCCGGCCTCTTCATGGCACCGATGATCGTGCCGGTCATCATCACCGGCGTCGCGCTCTACCGCACCGCCATCGGCCTGCAGCTCAGCGGCACGATCTGGGCCGTGGTGCTCGGCCATACCGTGCTGGCGCTGCCGCTGGTGGTGATCAACGTCGGCATCTCGCTGCGCTCCGTCGATCCCAACTGGCTGCGTGCGGCAACCGGGCTCGGCGCCAGCCCCTGGACCGTGTTCCGCACGGTGACGCTGCCCAACATCCTGCCGGGGCTGATCGGCGGTGCGGTCTTCGCCTTCCTGACCTCGTTCGACGAGGTGGTGCTCTCGATCTTCCTCGCTGGCCACCAGGGCAAGACCCTGCCGGTGAAGATGTGGGAGGCGATCCGCATCGAGCTCACGCCCGAGGCCGCCGTAGCCGCCACCATGATGATCCTGCTCGCGGTCGTCCTCTTCGTCGCCGCGCGCCTGGCCACCCGCAAAAGCAAGGACGCCCCGCGATGAGCAGCGCCCAGACCCAGAGCCTTGGCCTTGGACTGCGCTTCACCGGCGCCAGCAAGACCTATGGCACGGTCGAGGCATTGCGTCCGACCGATCTGGCGGTCAACCCCGGCGAGTTCCTGACGCTGCTCGGGCCCTCGGGTTCCGGCAAGACCACATTGCTGAACCTCGCGGCCGGCTACCTCGAGCCGACCAGCGGCAGCGTCTTCATCGGCGAGCGCGACGTAACCCGCGTGCCGGCGCGTCGACGCAACGTCGGCATGGTCTTCCAGAACTACGCGCTCTTCCCGCACATGACCGTAGCGAACAACGTCGCATACGGCCTCAAGGTGCGCGGCCTGCCGAAGGCCGAGGTCGAGCGCCGGGTCGCCGCCGCGCTGGCCCTGGTGCAGCTCGACGACTTCGGCGGGCGCGCCATACAACAGCTCTCCGGCGGTCAGCAGCAGCGCGTGGCCCTGGCCCGCGCCCTGGTGATCGAGCCCGACGTGCTGCTGATGGACGAGCCGCTCGGCGCGCTCGACCGCCAGCTGCGCAAGATCGTGCAGCTCGAGTTGCGCCGCCTGCACGAGGCGCACCGGCGCACCACCGTCTACGTCACCCACGACCAGGAGGAGGCGCTGGTGCTCTCCGACCGCGTGGCGGTGATGCGCAACGGCCGCGTGGTGCAGATCGGCACCGCCGCCGAGCTCTACGGCCGGCCGGCCGACGCCTTCGTCGCCGGCTTCATCGGCGAGTCGAACCTGCTGCCGGCGAAGGTGACGGCGGTGACGAGCGGCACGGCCGAGGCCGAGGTGCCTGCGCTCGGGCGCCGCGTTACCAGCGATGTCCTGCCGGGTCTTGCCGTCGGCGCGCCGGCCCGCCTGCTGATCCGGCCCGAGCACCTGCAGCTCGACCCGGCGGGCGAGGCCCTGGAGGCGACGGTCGAGGAAGTGGTCTACCTGGGCGAACTGGTCGCGCTGACGCTGGTGCTGGCCGACGGCACCCGGCTCTGGCTGCGCCGCTTCGCCGATCGTGAGATTCCCCGCGGCGCCCGGGTCCGCGTGGGCTGGCTGCCGGATGCGCTGCGCATCCTGCCCGAGCAATGAGCCCGGCAATAACCAGAGCAAGGGAGACCCGCAATGCTTCGTCGTGAGTTCCTGTTGGGCACCGCGGGGGCCGGCCTGGCCCTCGCCACCGCTACGGCCGGGATGCCGCGCCTGGCGCAGGCCGCGAACCGGCCCTTCACCTTTACCTCGTGGGGCGGCGCCCTCTCCAACGCCGAGAAGGTGGCCTTCATGGACCCCTTCGCGGCGCTGAAGGGCATCGAGATCATTAATACCTCGCCGACCGAGACCGCCAAGATCAAGGCGATGGTGGAAGCCAAGAACGTCGAGTGGGACCTGGTCACCGTCGGTGGCAGCGCGGTCTGGCAGGGCGCCCAGGAAAACTTCGTCGAGCCGCTCGACCTGTCCAAGATCCCGAATGCCAAGAATCTCGATCCCGGCTGGGTGAACCCCTACGGCATCGCCACCTCGACGGGCGCGACCATCATCGGCTGGTCGCAGAGCGCCTTCCCGGCCGACGCCGGCCCGCAGTCCTGGGCCGACTTCTGGAACGTGAAGGAGTTCCCCGGCGCCCGCGGCCTCTACAAGAACTTCCTCTACAACTACGAGGCCGCCCTGCTGGCCGCGGGCCTGTCGCGCGCCGAAATCTATCCGGCCACCCAAGAGAAGCTCGACCTCGCCTTTGGCAAGCTGGCCGAGATCAAGCCGAACGTCACGGTCTGGTGGGGCGCCGGCGCGCAGCCGCCGCAGCTCCTCTCCAGCGGCGAGCTGGCGATGTGCTCGGTGTGGACCGGCCGCGCTTTGGCCGCCGAGGCCGAGGGCGCCCCGATCTCGCACACCTACAAGGACGGCATCGCCTGGGGCAACTGGTGGGTGATCATCAAGGGCTCGCCCTACGTGGAGCTGGCGCACGAGGCGATGAACTTCGCGATCGGCGAGGAGCCGCAGACCGCCCTGCTGACGCTGAACTCCTACGGGCCGGTGCTCGAGGCTGCGGCGGCCAAGGCCGACGAGAGGGGCCGTGCCATGATGGTCATGTCGCCACAGAACGTGAAGGTCATGGGGGTGATCCTGAACGAGGAGGAGGTCAACAAATACGTCCTCGCCACCCAGGAGCGCTGGAACCAGTTCCTGCTGGGCTGATCCGACGCTACGCTCGACCTTGTCGGGGGCCCCTTGCGGGGCCCCCGCATTCTTGCCCGAGTTCCCGCCATGAGCCACCGCCTCGATCCCCTGCTCGCTCCGCGCTCCATCGCCCTGGTGGGCGCCACCAACCGGCCGAACGCGCCGGGCCGCGACATGCTGCACACGCTGCGCCGCGGCGGCTTCGACGGCGAGGCCTGGGCGATCAATCCGAAGTATGCCGAGGTCGAGGGCTATCCCTGCCTGCCCTCCATCGCCGCGATCGGCAAGCCGGTGGACATGGCGATCCTGTCGGTCGCCAACGCCGGGCTGGAGCGGGCGCTGACCGACGCGGCCAAGGCCGGCACGCGCGCGGCGGTGATCTTCGCATCCGCCGTGCTGCCCGAGGACCCGAAGCTGGGCGAACGCCTGGCCGCCATCGCACGCGAAGCCGCCATGCCGGTCTGCGGCGTCAACTGCATGGGCTTCTACAACGACGAGTCCGGCGTCTGGGCCTGCGGCTTCCCCTCGCAGCGCAAGCGCGACCCGGGCCACATCGCCTTCATCGCCCAGTCCGGCTCGGTCTTCGGCTGCATCGCGCACAATGACCCGCGCTATGCCATCAACCTGGCGGTCAGCCCGGGGTCGGAAACCGTGACCACGGCGGCGGACTACCTGGACTACGCGCTCTCGCGCCCCTCGACCCGGGTGGTCGGAATGTTCCTCGAATCCGTGCGCGATCCGGAGAATTTCATCGCCGCCCTGGTGCGGGCCGAACGGCAGCGCATCCCCGTGGTGGTGCTGAAGGTCGGCCGCAGCGAGATCTCCAAGCAGCTGGCGCTGAGCCACACCGGCGCGCTGACCGGCGACGACGCGGCCTTCGACGCGCTCTGCCGGCGCCACGGCGTGATCCGCGTCAGGTCGATCGACGAGCTGGCGGCGACGCTGCTGCTGCTGTCCAGCGGCCGCCGCGCCGGCCCGGGCGGCCTCGCCACCATGCACGACAGCGGCGGCGAGCGCGAGCTGCTGGCCGACCTTGCGGTCGACGCCGGCGTGCCCTTCGCCCGCATCAACAGCGCCACGACCGAGCGCCTGCGCGGACTGCTGGAACCGGGGCTGGAGCCGCACAATCCGCTGGACGCCTGGGGCACCGGCCAGGACTTCGTCAACAACTTCACCGACCTGCTCTCGACGCTCTCGGCCGATCCCGACACCGCCATCGCCGCGCTCTTCACCGACGCGCGCGACCATTCCTATGTCCACGATGGCTTCGTCGAGAGCGCGCTGCGCACCCACCGCGCCACCGACAAGCCGGTGGTGATTGCCGTCAACTTCTCCGGCGTGCGCCACGAGCAGCAGGTGCTGCGAGCGAAGGAGGCCGGGGTGCCGCTGCTGGACGGCACGGTGCCGGCGCTGCAGGCGATCCGTCACGCACTCGACTTCCGCGACCACCGCCCGCAGGCGCCGGGCGCTGACCTGCCCGTCCTGCCGGACGCCTGGCGCCGCCGCCTGGCCGAGCCGCGCGTGCTGTCGGAGCAGGAGAGCCTGGCGCTGCTCGGCGACTTCGCCCTGCCGGTGGCGCGGAGCCATGCCGCGACCAGCGAGGCCGAGGCGCTGGACGCCTTCCGCCGGATCGCCGCGCCGGTCGCCATGAAGGCAGCGGCCGAGGGCCTGCACCACAAGTCGGACGCCGGCGGCGTGCTGCTGAACCTGAAGGACGAGGCCGCCGTGGTGGCGGCCTGGCGCGACCTCTCCGGGCGTCTCGGCCCGCGTGTGCTGCTGCAGGCCATGGCGCCGGCCGGCGCCGAGTTCATCCTGGGCGCCCGCTTCGATCCGCAGTTCGGCCCCCTGGTGGTGCTGGGCGCCGGCGGCGTGCTGGTCGAGCTGCTGGCCGACAGCGCCGTGGCCCTGGCGCCGCTGGACGACGTCGCGGCTGGGCAGATGATCGACAGCCTGAAGGCGGCGAAGCTGCTGGCCGGCCTGCGCGGCAAGCCGGCGCTGGACCGTGGCGCCCTGCAGGCGACGCTGGTTGCCTTCTCCCGCCTCGTCGCCACGCTGGGGCCGCTGGTGGCGGAGATCGACGTGAACCCGCTGATCGTGCACCCGGCCGGCGCCGTGGCGGTGGATGCCCTGATCGTCCCGGCCGCCGGGAGAGGATAGACCCATGGACCTGACCCTCAGCCCGCGCGAGCGGGAGCTCAAGGCCCGCGCCAAGGCCTTCGCCGAGACCTGGCTATTCCCGCAGGAGGAGCGGCTGGAGGACGAGGGCCACTTGCCCGCCGAGCTGCGCGACCGCCTGCGCCGCGCCGTGGTCGAGGCCGGCTTCAACGCCATCAACCACAAGCCGGAGGTCGGCGGCCAGGGGTTCAGCTTCCTGGAGCAGGCGGTGGTGAACGAGGAACTGGGCAAGGCCACCGGCGCGCTCTGGGCCGTGGTCTGGCACCCTGCCCTGCCGCTGAAGGACGGCACGCCGCAGCAGATCGAGCGCTACCTGCGCCCCGCCTGCCTCGGCCAGCGCCGCGCCTGCTTCGCCATCACCGAGAGGAACGCCGGCAGCGACCCTTCGCTGGTCGAGACGCGGGCGGACTATCGCGACGGCCGCTATTACCTCACCGGCGAGAAGTGGTTCGTCACCTCGGGCGACGTCTGCGACTTCATCCTGGTGCATGCGCTGGTCGACGGTGACCCGCGGAAGCCCACCGTCTTCATCGTCGACAAGGCGCTGCCCGGCGTACGCGAGGGGCGCCATCCCAAGTTCATGCACACCTATGTCTTCGGCCACCCGGAGTTCCACTTCGACCGCGTCGAACTGGGGCCCGAGCAGGTTCTGGGCGAGGTCGGCCAGGGCTTCGAGCTGACCAAGGACTGGTTCGTCGAGGCGCGCCTGCAGATCGCCGCCAACTGCGTCGGCGGCGCGACCCGCGCGCTGGAGACGGCGAACGCCTGGGCCGAGAGTCGGATACAGTTCGGCCGGCCGATCCGCGACTTCCAGGCCGTGGAGTTCATGCTGGCCGACAGCGCGGTGGAGATCATGGCGGCCAAGTCGCTGCTCTACCGCTGCGCGGCCGAGATCGACGCCGGCCTGGATCGCAAGCTGGTGCATGCCCGCGCCTCGGCACTGAAGCTGCACTGCTCGGAAATGGCCGGCCGGGTCGCCGACCGCGCCGTGCAGATCCTCGGCGGGCGCGGCTACATGCGCGAGAACCCGGTGGAGCGGCTCTACCGCGACCTGCGCGTCGACCGCATCTGGGAAGGCACCAGCGAGATCCAGCGCAGCATCGTCGGCGGCCAGATCCGCAAGCGCGGCCTTGGCGTCTATACCGGCTGGTAGACGAGACTTTTCCAATCGCTTCAAGGGGCTTGCAACCCGCGACGGCGGCGGTGACGCCTCGCGTCTGGAAAATTGTTGCACGGTCGTGCAAGATTTTGTTGGACAAGCGTGCAAGTTTCTATCGATACTCCCGGCCCAGCGAACAACGAGCCTGGGGAGGCAAAGCGATGAAGGGAGATCTTGCGAGGACGATCGTGCGCGAGGTGCGCGAGGGCCGGATGAGCCGCCGCCGCCTGCTGCAGGGCATGGCCGCCGCCGGTGTCGCCGTGGTCTCAGTGCCGAGCATCGCCGGGCGCGCGTTCGCGGCCGAGCAACTGCTGATCCAGACCTGGTCGGGCTACGACATCGAGCAGATGGCGCCCAGCTACTTCGCCCAGCACGGCAAGCCGGACTTCAGCCTCATGGGCTCCGACGAGGAGGGCTTCCAGAAGGTCGCCTCGGGCTTCAAGCCGGACCTGACGCACCACACCAGCTTCATGGTCGGCAAGCTGCGCGATGCCGGCCTCATCATGCCGATCGACACCGGCCGGCTGACCCACTGGAACGACTTCTTCCCCGAGCTGCGGCAGGTGGAGAACGTCGACGGCAAGCAGTGGATCGCGCCCTGCAGCTGGGGCAATTCCTCGGTCATCTATCGTCGCGACCTGATCCAGCCCAAGGAGGAGTCCTGGGGCGTGCTGTGGGACAAGCATTACGCCGGGCGCCTGGGCATGCGCGACGCGGTCGAGGGCCTGCTGATCGTCGGCGGCCTCTACACCGGCGCAACCGACCCCTGGAACATGACCGACGCGGAGATCGACAAGACCCGCGCGGCCCTGCTGGAGCAGAAGCCGCTGGCCCGCTTCTACTGGAGCAGCCAGACCGACATGGAGCAGGCCTTCGCCACCGACGAGCTGGTGGCGGCCTATGGCTGGAACGCCTCGGTCGCGCTGCTGCGCAGCCAGGGCATCGACATGGCCATGATGAAGCCGAAGGAAGGCATCATCACCTGGACCGACGGGCTGGTGCTCTACAAGGACCACCCGCACGCGCTCGACCTGGCCTACGAGTTCATCAACGCCTACATGTCGCCCGAGGTCGGCACCTTCCTGATCAACGACTACGGCTACGGCAGCGGCAACATGAAGGCCTATGACAAGGTCACGGCCGCGCGCCTGGAGGAGCTCGGCATCACCGATCCCGGCACGGTGCTCTCGACCTCGCGCTTCCAGAAGCAGATCGATCCCGCCGTGCGGCAGAAGTACCAGGCCGTGTTCGACGAGGTGAAGATCGCCTGAGCGGCGCCGGCGGGACGGTGGGCAGGCCCGCCGTCCCGCCGCGTCCGCCAGGCCGCTCGGCAGGACCTCCATGGCATCATGGATGCGTCGCTTCCCAGGCGTGGCCGCCGGCCACCTGCCGCAGCCGATGAGGTCGCCATGAAGGTCCGGTCCAGGCCGCGTACCCAGCCCGAGATCCAGGAGTTCCGCCGCAAGGCGCTGATCGAGGCTACGATCGCCTCGCTCGCCCGGCACGGCGTGGCCAATACCACGGTCAGGATGATCTGCGCCGCGGCCGGAATCTCTTCCGGCCTGCTCGGCCACTACTACGAGAGCAAGGACGAGCTTATGGCCGCTGCCTTCCATCACCTCTTCTCCGAGGTGACGCGGAAGGTGCAGCGCCTGCAGGCCCATGCCGGCGACCGGCCCTACGCGCGACTCAAGGCCATGCCGCCGGCGATCTTCTCGACCAGCGTCTGCAACGCCGCGAACCGCCACGCCTTCCTCGCCTTCTGGCATGAGATCCGCTTTTCGCGCCCGGTACGCGAGGTGAACCGGCGGCTCTACAGCGACTACACGCAGCGCATGCAGGCGCTGTTCAGCGGCGCGGCCGCCGAGCAGGGCCAGGCCATCGACAGCGAGAGCGCGGCGATCGGCTACATCGCACTGGTCGACGGCCTCTGGCTGGAGCTTTCGATCGACGACCGCGCGGTGTCGCACGAACGCGCCATCGCGCTCTGCCTGGCTTACATCGACCGGGCTCTGGGACTGGCGGCATGACGCGGGCTCTGGAGACGCTCAGGGCCTACCTTCTGCTCTCGCCGGTCATCGTCACGGTGATCCTGGGGCTGGTCGGCTGTCTCGGGCTGCTGGCCGTCTCCTCCTTCGGCACGCAGCACTACCTCGACTTCGACTTCGGGCTCTCCACCGCCAGCTACCAGCAGGTGCTGGACAGCGCCGCGATCCACAAGCTGATGCTGCGTTCGGCCGGGATCGCCGGGCTGGTCGCCTTCCTCTCGGTGCTGCTGGCCTTTCCGGTCGCCTACTTCGTCGCCTTCGACGTCGGCGGGCGGCGGCTCTTCTGGCTGGTGGTGCTGACCCTGCCCTCCTGGATCAGCTACCTGCTGCGCATCCTCTCCTGGAAGCTGATCCTGGGCTACAAGGGCGTGGTGAACAGCGGCCTGCTGGGCGCCGGCCTGATCGACCAGCCGCTGGATTTCCTGCTCTACAACCCGACCTCGGTCACCATCGCGCTGGCGCACGCCTGGGCGCCCTTCGCCATCCTGCCGATCTACGTCTCGCTGCAGCGCCTCGACCGTTCGCTGATCCAGGCAGCCGGCGACCTGGGGGACGGGCCGCTGCGCAGCTTCCGCCGCGTGACCCTGCCGCTGGCCCTGCCCGGCGTCTTCGCCGCCTTCGTGCTGATCTTCATCCCGGTCTTCGGCGACTACGTGACACCGCAGCTCATCGGCGGGCCGAGCGGCGTCATGGTCGGCGTCTTCATCGCCATGCAGTTCGGCGCCTCCAACAACATCCCGCTGGGCGGAGCGCTGGCCATCAGCACCATGCTGGTGGCGACGCTGCTGGCCTGCCTGCTGGTGCTGGGCACCAGGCGCCTGGTGAGGGCCTTCAGATGAAGAAGCTGCGCAAGGCCTACGTGCTGCTCTACCTGGTGGCGCTCTACCTGCCGATCCTCTTCATCGTGCTCTTCGCCTTCCACGATTCCGTCTATGTCTCCTTCCCCTGGCGCGGCTTCACGCTGAAGTGGTTCGGCCAGCTCTTCGCGGCCGAGGGCCTGCTGGCCGCGCTGGAGAACTCGCTGATCGTCGCCGCGATCACCGCGGTCTGGACCACGGCGACCGCGACTCTGGCGGCCCTCGCCACCTCGCGGATGCACTTCCCCGGCCGCCGGGCCATGAGCCTCGCCCTGCTGCTGCCGCTGGCCCTGCCGACGGTGGTGATCGGCGTCGCGCTGCTGACTGCCTTCTCGCTGCTCGGGGTCGAGCTCTCGCTCGGCACCGTGACGCTGGCGCACTGCCTCTTCTGCACGCCCTTCGCCTATGGCGTCATGGCCTCGCAATTCCAGGGACTGGCGCCGACGCTGGAGCAGGCCTCGCTGGACCTGGGCGAGCCGCCGCTGCGCACCTTCTGGCGGGTGACCCTGCCGCTGGCCTGGCCGGGCATCCTCTCCAGCCTGCTGCTGACCTTCACGGTCTCCTTCGACGAGTTCATCCTGGCCTTCTTCCTCTCCAGCAACTCGCCGACCCTGCCGGTCTACATGTGGAGCCAGATGCGCTTCCCGGACCGCCTGCCGCTGGTCCTGGCGTTGGCCACGCTGGTCATCCTCTTCTCCGTCACCGCCGTCGTCGGCTCGCAGCTGCTGCGCCGCAAGGGGAGCCGCGGCACCACAGGGAGCGCCGCATGACCTGGCCCTTCATCGACATCCAGGGGCTGGAAAAGCGCTTCGGCGCGGTCCGTGCCGTGCAGCCCTGCGACCTCGGCATCGGCAGCGGCGAGTTCTTCTCGCTGCTCGGCCCCTCGGGCTGCGGCAAGACCACGCTGCTGCGCATGATCGGCGGGCTGGAGAGCCCGAGCGGCGGCAAGGTCTTCATCGACGGCAGCGACGTGACGCGCCTGCCCGCCCATCGCCGCCCCACCAACATGGTGTTCCAGAGCTACGCCATCTTCCCGCACCTGACGGTGGGCGAGAACATCGCCTATGGCCTGGCGCGCCGCCGTCCGACGCCGGCCGAGCGCGACGCCGCGGTGCAGCGCATGCTGGAACTGATCCACCTGCCCGGCTTCGCCGACCGCCGGCCGGACCAGCTCTCCGGCGGCCAGCTTCAGCGCGTCGCCCTGGCCCGTGCCCTGGTGCTGAAGCCCAAGGTGCTGCTGCTGGACGAGCCGCTCGCCGCACTGGACAAGAAGCTGCGCGAGAACATGCAGCTTGAGCTGCGCCGCCTGCAGCGCGAGGTCGGCATCACCTTCATCCTGGTGACGCACGACCAGGAGGAGGCGCTGACCCTGTCCGACCGCATCGCGGTGATGCAGGAGGGGCGCGTGCTGCAGTGTTCCTCTCCGCGTGAGCTCTATGAGCGGCCGACCAGCCACGCCGTCGCCGCCTTCGTCGGCGAGATGAACTTCCTGCCCGCCCGGGTCACCAGGGCGAATGGCAACTCTGTGCTGCTGGAGGTCGCCGGCCTCGGCCCCCTGGCGGTGCCGCCCGCCGCCTGCGCCCTGGCGGCCGGCGATGCCGTTACCCTGGCGCTGCGCCCGGAGCGCCTGGCGATCCGGCCGGCGCGCGAGGGCCAGCCGATCTTCGAGGTGCGGGAGAGCACCTACTTCGGCAACCGCACGCTCTACCAGGTCGCCGGTGGCGGCCTGGCGGAACCCCTCGCCGTGTTCCACGCCAACGACCTGGAGCGCGCCGATGCCGTGTTCGAGCCCGGCGTACGGGTCGGCCTTACCGCCGATGCCGCCGCCGCCGTGATCCTGCCCGCGTGACACCCGCAACCCCCTGAGGAGACGACCATGAGCCGAGCAGTCCTGCGCCCCGAGGAGGTCGTGAACCTGGAGGCCTGGCCGATCGCCGACCCGGCCGATCCGCGCCGCGCCGCGCTGGTCGGCCGCCTGCGCCACGACCTCGACACGCTGCAGTACTGCGTGCTGCCGGACTTCATCACCCGGGAGGCGCTGGAACAGACCATCGCCGACGTACGGACGGTGTTCGAGCGCGGCTACCGCAACCGCTCGCACCGCACCTGCTATCTCTACAAGAAGGGCGACCCGAGCAAGCCTGCGGACGACCCGGCCAACATCTTCTTCGATGCCTCGTACCGCATGATCGCCAACGACGTGCTGCCCGAGGAGATCCCGATCAAGACCCTCTACCACTGGCCGGCGATGATCCGTTTCGTCGAGGACGTGGTGAGTGCGCCACGGCTCTTTCCCAGCGACGACCCGCTGCAGCCGGTGAACGTGGTCTGCTACGAGGCCGGCGACTGCTCGGCCTGGCACTTCGATTCCACCAGCCCTTTCACCATGACGTTGATGCTGCAGGCGGCCGAGTCAGGCGGCGAGTTCGAGATCGTCCCCAATACCCGCAGCCAGGACGATCCCATGACCGCCGAGGTCGCCAAGGTGCTGAAGGGCGACCGCAGCCGCCTGAAGACCGTGCCGCGCGAGCCCGGCGCCCTGGTGATCTTCCGCGGCTGCAATTCGCTGCATCGCGTGACCGAGGTGGCGGGATCGCGCCAGCGCCTCATGTCGGTCTTCGTCTACGAGGATCACCCCGGCGTCATCGGCGACCCCGGCGTCAACGAGACGGTCTACGGCCGCAGCGGGGCGGCGCAGCCTGCCTGAAACTTCACGGCGGCTCGACCACGAAGGTCGGCGCGAAGGAGGCCGGCGCCAGCGAGTTCTCGACCGCCAGCCCGTCGAGGTTGGCCTGGTCGACCACGACGATGCGCGGACCGGCCTGGCGGACCACCGGCAGCCCCTCCAGCAGGCGCACCGCCTGGTCGATGGCGAGGCGCCCTTGCACCACGGGGGAGTCGGTCGGCGCGGCCAGGATCCTGCCGCGCTTGATGCCGCGGTAGACGCCGTGGGTGAAGTAGTCGGCCAGCACCTTGATCTGCCCGGTGAGGCCGCGCTCGCGCAGCAGCGAGACCGCGGCCTCGGCGGTGACGGCGCTGCCGACGATGTAGTCGATGTCCGGCCGTTCCTCCAGCGCCTCCTCCAGCAGGATGAGCTGGATCTCGGTGCCGGTGTCGCCGTACTTGGTGACCACGATCTCGGCTGCGCTGTCCTGCAGTCCAGCCGTGAGCCCGGTCTGCACGAAGCCGACCCAGCCGGCGCCGACCGGGCCAGGAAACCAGGCAACCTTCACCGGCGGCGAGCCCTTTGGATGGCGAAGCGCGAAGTAGTGGCCGATGGCACGGCCCATCTCGACCCAGGAGACCAGCGACTTCGCGGCGATCCCCGCATCGGCGATGTCGTTCACCGTCGCCACCACCGGCATCCGCTTCGACAGGCGCAGCATCAGGTCGCTGAGCCCATCGTAGGAGACCGTGCCGACCACCAAGGCCTCGGCCCCCTCGGCGACGCAGCCCTCGATCTGGCTGCGCTGGCGCTCCAGGTTGGGATAGCCGCCGGCCTCCACCACCTCCAGCGCGATGCCCAGGCGCCGGGCTTCCTCCACCATGCCGTAGTTGACGCTGAGCCAGTAGGAATCCTTCAGGTGCGGATAGGAGGCGCAGAGCCGCCAGGGCCGGCTGGCGTGCTCCAGCGGCTGGTACTGCACGCTGCGCGGCGGGCCATTCCAGGTGAAGGCCGGCTCCCAGGCGTCGAGCTCCCAGGTCTCGGCGCGCAGCGGCGCGGGCAGCAGGCAGAGCAAGAGGATGAGAAGGCGCATCGCCATGGCGCCCGGAGTCTAGGTCGCTTCCGCCCGGGACGGTAACGGGTTTTAATGCCGGTCCATGGCACGGCGCATCGGCATCGGCGGGCGGCTATTCCTGGCCTTCGCGGCCATTGCCCTGCTGTCGCTCGGCGCCGGCGTCATCGCCTGGCTGGCGCTGAAGGACGTGGCGGCGACGCAGGCGACGGTCAGCGCCCGCGCCCTTCCCGCCGCCGCCAGCGCGCAGGACCTGGCCAAGGCCAGCGCGCTGCTGCTGGCCAACGGCCCGCGGCTCAGCGCCGCGCGCGACGAGGCCGAGCGAGCCCGCAGCCGCGCCACGCTGGACGAACAGGCCATCGGCCTGGCGCGGGCGCTGGCGACGCTGGAGACGTTGGACTTCGCACCCGACACCGTCGTCCTGCTGAAGCACTCGGTCGACGCCATGCTGGCCAACCTGGAGCAGCAGGACCGTCTGGTGGTCCGACGGCTGGAGGCCGAGGCGCGGCTGCGCGAGGCCAGCGCCCGCAGCCTGGCGGCGGCCGGCGCCATCGTCGACCTCTCCGAGACCCTGGTGTCGAACGCCGCCGCCGCGGTCAACGCCGTCATCTCCAACCTCTACGCCCTGGTCGAGCAGGCCGGCGGCGCCGAGCAGATCTACGACGCGCTGGACCGCCTGATCGAGGGTGATGTCTATCACCTGGAGCGCATGTTCGAACTGCGCCTGCGGGCCTCGCAGATGGGCCTGCTGCTGAACCAGCTCGGCCGCGCCGCCAGCGAGGAGGAGATCGCCGCCATCGAGCGCGCCTATCGCGGCCATCTGAGGGTGCTGATCCGGCGCATCGCCTCGATCGCCGACCCGGTGCGCCGCGCCCAGGCGGAGGAGCAGCTTGCCCTGCTGACCGGCACCGCCGGCGCCGGGTCAGGCACGGCCGGCCGGACCGAGGGCATCTTCGCCGAGCGCCGCCTGTTGCTGTCGATAGAGGCGGAGCTGGCCGACCTGGACGAGTCCAACCGCGACCTCGCGGCCAGCGTCGACCAGGGCGTCGGCGGCCTGACGGCCGAGGTCGGCAGCTTCGCCGCCGCCGCCGCCGGCGGCGCCGATCGCTCGGCCAGCAACGGCCTTGTGCTGCTGGCCGCCGCGCTGGCGGCCACTCTGGCGCTCTCCGCCGCCATCGTCTGGTTCTACGTGCGCCGTCATGTGGCGCGCCGGCTGGACCACCTGGCCGGCGGCATGCGGCGACTGGCGCAAGGCGACCTGGCGGTCACGGTCGATGCCGCCGGCCGCGACGAGCTGGCCGAGATGGCGCGCGCCATCGAGTTCTTCCGCGCCGAGGCGATCCGCAAGCGCGAGCTGGAGGGCGAGCGCGAGCGGGTCAATGCCGAGCTGCGGCGCCACCGCGAGGAACTGCAGGTGCTGGTTCAGGAGCGCACGGCGCAGCTGGAGGACGCCAACAGCCGCCTGCTGCACGAGGTGGAGAACCACGCCGCCGCGCGCGAGCGCGCCGAGGCCGCCAGTCGCGCCAAGTCGCAGTTCCTCGCCGCCATGAGCCACGAGATCCGCACGCCGATGAGCGGCATGCTGGGAATGTTGCGCGTGGTCGAGGGCGGCGCGCTCGACGAGGGGCAACGGCGCCACCTGAAGCTGGTCAGCAGCGCCGGCGACGCGCTGCTCGGCATCCTCAACTCCATCCTCGACTACTCCAAGATCGAGGCACGACGGCTCGAGGTGGAGAAGGCGCCCTTCGCCCTCGGCCCGCTGCTGGAAGGTATCGTCGACCTGCTGCGGCCCGCGGCGGATGAGAAGCGGCTTACCCTGGCGCTGGAACTGGCGCCCGGCCTGCCGGACTGGTGCCTGGGCGACGCCGCCAAGCTGCGCCAGATCCTCTTCAACCTGGTCGGCAACGCGGTGAAGTTCACGCAGACCGGCGGCGTCACCCTGGCCGTCGCGGCCTGCCCGCTGGCCGACGGCCGCTCGGCCGTCGATTTCACCGTGATCGACAGCGGCATCGGCATCGCGCCGGAGCAGCAGGCGCACCTTTTCGAGGCCTTCACCCAGCTCGACCCCTCCATCACCCGGCGCTACGGCGGCACCGGCCTCGGCCTGGCCATCAGTCGCGCCCTGGCCGAGGCGCTGGAGGGACGCATCGCCGTGCAGTCGGAGCCGGGCGCCGGCAGCCGCTTCACCCTCAGCCTGCCGCTGGCCCACGCGACGGCGCCTGTGACGGCGACAGTGCGCGCCGCGGCGCCGGGCGAGGGCCGCAGTCTCGCCGTGCTGCTGGTGGAGGACGACGAGGTGAACCAGGTGGTGGCCGAGACCTACCTGCAGCGCCAGGGCCACCGCGTCTGCCTGGTCGCGGACGGACGGGCCGCCGTCGCCGCGGCGGCCGAGGCGGACTACGACCTCATCCTGATGGACATCTCGCTGCCCGGCATGGACGGGCTGGAGGCGACGCGCCGCATTCGCGCGCTGGAGCATCCGCAGCGGCGCCGCGTGCCGATCATCGCCATGTCGGCGCACGTCTTCCGCGACGAGATCGAGCGTCACCTCTCGGCCGGCATGAACGCCTTCCTCGGCAAGCCCTTCTTTCCCGAGCAGCTCGCCGCCACCATCGAGGCCGTGCTGGCCGGCGAACGCGCTGCTGCCCCGAGCCTGCCGGCCGCCGGTGACGCCCTGCTCGCCGCCGGCGTGCTGCGGGAGGACCTGGCGGCACTGGGCGCGGAGCGCCTGGCGCGCATCCTGGCGATCTTCTTCGACGTGGCGCCGCGCCGCGTCGCCGAACTGCGGGCCGCCGGCGCGGCCGGGCACCTGGCCACGGTCCGTCGCCTGGCGCATGCCCTGCGCTCCAGCGCCGCCGCCGTCGGGCTGGAGCGCCTGGCCGAGCGCGCGGCGCTGCTCGAGAGCGCCGGCCAGTCCGGCGACCACGAGACGGTGGAGACGCTGTTGCGGGACCTGCCGCCGCTCTATGCCCGCTCGGCCGCGGCGCTGGAGGAGGCCTGGACGGCGCTGCGCCGCGCCGCCGCCGAGTAGTCCGCCGCCTACTCCATGCCCTACTCCACGGGCGCGACGAAGATGTAGCCCTCGCCATGCGCGGTGCGGATGAAGCGCGGATCGCGCGCCGTGTCGCCCAGCTTGCGGCGCAGGCGCTGCACCAGCACGTCGGCGGTGCGGTCATAGGGGTCCCAGGCACGGTGCGCCACCTGATAGAGGATCTGGTCGCGGCCCAGCGCCTGGCCGGGATTGCGCAGGAAGAGCGCCAGCAGGAGCTGCTCGGCGTGGGTCAGCTCCACCGGCGTCTCGTCGGGACGCAGCAGCCGGCGCTTGGTCATGTCGTAGCTATAGCCCTCGAAGCGCCGCAGCGCGCCACCGCCATAGGCATGCTGCGCCGTGCGCCGCAGCAGGTTCTTAACCCGCGCCAGCAGCTCGCGCTGGCTGAAGGGCTTGGTGACATAGTCGTCGGCGCCGACTTCCAGCCCCACCACGCGGTCGACCTCGCCGCTGCGGCCGGTGACCAGGATGATGCCGACGTCGCTCTGCGCCCGCAGCTCGCGAGTCAACGACAGGCCATCCTCGCCCGGCAGCATGATGTCGATCATCAGCAGGTGCGCCGGGTCGCGCTGCACCAGGGCGCGCATCTCGGCCGCGCTCTCGGCCTCGCTGACGCGATAGCCCTCGGCCGCGAAGTAGGCCGCGAGCTTCGCCCGGGTCACCGCGTCGTCCTCGACGATGACGATGTGGAAGGCGCTGGCCGCCACCGCTGCTCCTTCTGGCTGACGGGCTTATGTTAACAAGATTTAACAAGACGATACAATCCTTAACGCCTTCGAACGTCCGGGTTTACAGCCCGTCCCTAGCCTTTCCAGGCCCGCGGCGCCGCCGGGGCCAAGGACAAAGGGAGACAAGGCTGATGCGTCATCTGGGACAGAAGCTTCTGGCCGCGGCCGTCGCCGCGGTGCTGGCCGGCGGGCCGGTGCAGGCCGCCGCGCCGGAATCGGACGAGCCGATCAAGATCGTGATGAACAACTGGACCAGCCAGAACGTGCTGGCCACGGTGACCGGCATGCTGCTGGAGAAGATGGGCTACAACGTCGAGTACGTGCCCTCGGACACGCAGCTCCAGTTCCAGGCCATCGCCAACGGCGACATGCACTTCCAGGTCGAGGTCTGGGAAGGCTCGATGGCGACCGCCTTCGAGGCCGCGCTGGCGGCCGGCGCGCTGGACATGGGCGCGCACAACGCGGTGACGCGCGAGGAGTGGTGGTTCCCGACCTATATCAAGGAGGTCTGCCCTGGCCTGCCGGACTGGAAGGCACTCGACGCCTGCGCCGAGAAGTTCGCCACGGCCGAGACCTCGCCCAAGGGCCGCTTCGTCGGCCCGCCGGCGGACTGGGGCAAGCACTACTCCGAGCGCATCCAGTCGCTGGGCATGAACTTCCAGGAGGTGCCGGTCGGCCAGGCCGCCACCCTCTGGGCCGAGTTGCAGGCCGCCTACGACCGCAAGGAGCCGGTGGTGCTCTTCAACTGGACCCCGAACTTCATCGAGGCGAAGTTCGAGGGCGAGTTCGTGGAGTTCCCGGACTACGACCCCGCCTGCCTCACCGATCCCAAGTGGGGTTCCAATCCCGACGCGCTCTATGACTGCGGCGCGCCGAAGAGCGGCTACCTGAAGAAGGTCGGCTGGAAGGGCCTGCCGGAGACCTGGCCGGCCGCCGCGGCCATGCTGACCAAGATGAGCTTCACCAACCCGCAGATCGCCGCGGCCGCCGACATGGTCGACAGCCAGGGCATGAGCGTCGAGGAAGCCGCCGCCAAGTGGATCGAGGACAACGAGGCGGTCTGGAAGGCCTGGATGGAGTGATGGTTCGCTAGGATGCTGGCCGGGCGCCGGAACGCGGCGCCCGGCCGCTAGCCGTTTCTATCGCTACCGAGGACAGGCGCATGGCAGAGCAACCCAAGATCCAGGGCATCGGGCTGTGGAAGGTCTATGGACCCGATCCAGTCGGATTCCTGGAACGCCACCAGGGCTGCCCTCCGGCCGAAGCCTTCCGTGCCGAGGGCTACGTCGGCGCCGTGCGCGACGTGTCCTTCGAGGTCACGGCCGGCGAGATCCTGGTGGTCATGGGACTGTCGGGTTCGGGCAAGTCGACGCTGGTGCGCTGCCTCTCGCGGCTGATCGAGCCCACGGCCGGCCAGGTCCTGTTCGATGGCGAGGACATCACCCAGGCCGACGAGGCGACGCTGATCCAGCTTCGCCGTCACAAGATGGGCATGGTGTTCCAGAACTTCGGCCTGCTGCCGCACCGCTCGGCCCTGCGCAACGTCGCCTTCCCGCTGGAGATCCAGGGCGTCCCGCGCGAAGAACGCGACACCAAGGCCGCGCAGCTTCTCGCGCTGGTCGGTCTGGAGGGGCGTGGCGGCTACTTCCCGCGCGAGATGTCGGGCGGCCAGCAGCAGCGCATCGGCATCGCCCGCAGCCTGGCGGTGGAACCCGACCTCTGGTTCCTGGACGAGCCCTTCTCGGCGCTGGATCCGCTGATCCGCCGCGAGATGCAGGACGAGTTCCTGCGCCTGCAGCAGCTGCTCAAGAAGACCATCGTCTTCATCACGCACGACTTCGACGAGGCGATCCGCCTGGCCGACCGCATCGCCATCATGAAGGATGGCGCCATCGTGCAGCTCGGCACGCCCGAGGAACTGGTGACCCAGCCGGCCGACCCCTACGTCGCCGAGTTCACCAAGACCGCGCCGCGGGGCAAGCTGATCACCGCCGGCCGCGCCATGCTGCCTCTGGACGGTGCCGCGCCCGACGGCCCCCGCATCGCCGCGGCCGACAAGATCGAGAGCGTGGCGGCGCAAGTGCTGGCCTCCGACCAGCCGCTCGCCGTGCTCGACGCGGGCGGGCGGGCGGTCGGCGTCCTGACCCGCGCGCGGGTGATCGAGGTGCTGTTCGGTACCGGGGCGACGGCATGACGGCAGAGCTCGCCGCCACACCTCTCGACCAGCCCTCGCCTCGCCCGCCGCGGCGGCCCTACCGATTCCTCCTCTTCGGCCTGCCCTTCGCCCTCGCGGTCGCCCTGCTCTCGACCCAGTTCGGCTGGATCGCCGCCTGGCCGGCGGACTGGGCCATCCCCCTCAGCCGCTGGGTGACCGACGCGCTGAAGTGGGCGGCGAACGACCTGGGCGTCGGCCCGGTCACGCTGAAGGACGCGACGCGCGGCCTCGCCTGGCTGCTCGACTGGCCGCTGCAGTGGTCCGAAGACCTGCTCTACAACGGCTTCCGCTCGGCCGGCATCGGCCCGCTGCCCTGGATCGTCGTCCTGGGCGGCGCGGTGCTGCTGGGACATGCGCTGGGGGGCGGGCGCCTCGCCCTGCTCTGCGGCCTGGCGACGCTCTATCTCGCGGTCTTCAACCTCTGGTCCGACGCCATGCGCACGCTGTCGCTGGTGATCATCACGGTGCCGCTGGCGGCGGTAACCGGCCTGCTGCTCGGCGTGCTGTCCACCCGCAGCCGTCGCGCCGAGACCTTCCTCGCCGCCTGCTTCGACCTCATGCAGGCGACACCGCACCTGGCCTACCTGGGACCGGTCGCCGTCTTCTTCGGCTTCGGGCCGGTGCCGGCGATGATCGCCAGCGCGCTCTTCGCCATCCCGCCCATGGCGCGCTGCGTCATCCTGGGCATCCGCACCGTCCCGCGCGAGGTGATCGAGGCCGGGCAGATGGCCGGCTGCACGCCGCGCCAGATGCTCTGGCGGGTCGAACTGCCGGCGGCGCAGCAGACGCTGCTGCTCGGCCTCAACCAGGTGGTCATGCAGACCCTGGCCATGGCGGTGATCGCCAGCCTGATCGGCGCCACCGGCCTCGGCCACAAGCTGCTCTTCTCGCTGCAGCAGCTGCAGATCGGCAAGGCGATCGAGAACGGCGTCGCCATCGTGCTGATCGCCATCGTGCTGGACCGCCTGACCCAGGCCTGGGCGCGCCGTGTCGGCGAAGTGCGCCACGCCGAGGGCGGCTGGGCGCGGCGCCATTGGCGCCTGCTGGCCTTCCTGGCGCTGCTGGCGATCACGCTGCTGCTGGCAAGCTGGATTCCCGAGCTGAGGCGTCTGCCCAAGGCGCTGACCACGACGACGGCGCCGCTGTGGGACGACGGCATCCGCTGGCTTTCGAAGAACCTCTTCGAGGCGCTGGCGATCCTGCGCGACGACCTGACGGTCCACGTGCTGATTCCGATCCGCAATGCCTTCACCTGGTTGCCCTGGCCCCTCGTCGCCGGCCTGGTGGCGCTGGCCGGCTGGCTGCTCGGCGGCTGGCGCCTGGCCGCCCTTACCGGCGGCATGGTGCTCGCCATCGCGCTGATCGGCCTCTGGCAGCCGGCGATGATGACGCTCTACCTGACCAGCCTGGCGGTCCTC
Source organism: Pseudomonadota bacterium (assembly GCA_029781795.1). Classification (GTDB taxonomy): domain Bacteria; phylum Pseudomonadota; class Alphaproteobacteria; order Kiloniellales; family JACOMY01; genus JAKOWB01. The sequence goes on from JAKOWB010000131.1 coordinate 39,175, forward strand.
ATCTGCATGTGCATCGGCGTGCCGATCGGCATCTGGGCGGCGCGCCGGCCGCGTGCTGCCAGGGTGGTGCTGACGGTCTGCGACACCTTGCAGACCTTCCCCTCCTTCATCTACCTGATCCCGGTCATCATGCTGTTCCGCGTCGGCGACCTCGCCTCGCTGATCGCCATACTGGCCTATGCCATGGTGCCGGCCGTGCGCTACACGCACCTCGGCATGACCCGCGTGCCCGGCGCGGTGCTGGAGGCGGCGCGCGCCGCCGGCGCCACGCGCGGCCAGATCCTGCGCAAGGTCGAGCTGCCGATGGCGCTGCCAGAGATCATGCTGGGCCTCAACCAGACCATCCTGATGGCGCTGGCGATGACGGCGATCACCGCCCTGATCGGCTCGCGCGACCTGGGGCAGGAGATCCTGAAGGCGCTGCCCGAGGTCGACACCGGCCGTGGCCTGCTCGCCGGCCTCGCCATCGCCTTCATCGGCATCATCGCCGACCGCCTGATCGGCGCCTGGGCGCGGCGGCGAAAGGCGGAGCTGGGACTGGCCTAGAGCTCCCCCGCCACCTTGTCGACGGCGCGCTTGGCGCGGCCCAGCAGGTCGTCGACCTCGGCCCGGGTGATCACCAGCGGCGGCGAGAAGCCGAGGATGTCGCCGTGCGGCATGGCGCGAGCGATCAGGCCCTCCTGCAGCGCCGCGGCGGAGACGCGGGCGCCGACCTTGAGCGCCGCGTCGAAGCGTTGCTTCGCGCCCTTGTCGGCGACGAACTCCAAGGCTGCCATCAGGCCGACGCCACGCACCTCGCCGACGATGGGGTGATCGTCGAAGAGCGCGTGCAGGCGCTCCTGGAAGTAGCCGCCGACCCGCGCGGCGTTGCCCGGCAGGTCTTCCTGTTCGACGATGTCCAGCACGGCGTTGGCCGCCGCCGCGCCCAGCGGGTGGCCGGAATAGGTGTAGCCGTGGCTGAAGGCGCCGATGCGCGGCGCCGCCTCGGCCATGACCTCGAAGACCCGCTCGCCCACCAGGCAGGCGGAGAGCGGCACGTAGGCGCTGGTTAGGCCCTTGGCGACGGTGATGAGGTCCGGCTCCATGCCATAGGCCAGCGAGCCGAACAGCTTGCCGGTGCGTCCGAAGCCGGTCACCACCTCGTCGGCGATCAGCAGCACGTCGTGCTTGCGCAGCACCTGTTGGATGGCGGCCCAGTAGCCTTCGGGCGGCGGGATGATGCCGCCGGTGCCGAGCACCGGCTCGCCGATGAAGGCGCCGACCGTCTCCGGCCCCTCGGCCTGGATCAGCGCGTCCAGCTCCTCGGCGCGGCGCTGGGCGAACGCGGCCTCGCTCTCGCCCGGCTTGCCGCCCCAGTAGTGATGCGGCACGCCGGTGCGCTTGATGGCCGAGACCGGCAGGTCCATGTGCGCGTGATAGAAGTCGAGGCCGGTCATGGAGCCGGAGATCACCGAGCAGCCGTGATAGCCGCGCTCGCGCGCGATGATCTTCTTCTTCGCCGGCTGGCCGCGCAGGTTGTTGTAGTACCAGACCAGCTTGGCCTGGGTCTCGTTGGCGTCGCTGCCCGAGAGGCCGTAGAAGACCTTGCTCATCTTCCCCGGCGCCATGGCGACCAGACGCTCGGACAGGCGGATCAGCGGCTCGCTCGAGGTGCCGGCATAGGAGTGGTAGTAGGCCAGTTCCTGCGCCTGCCTGGCGATGGCCTCGGCCACATCCTGCCGGCCATAGCCGATGTTGACGCAGTAGAGCCCGGCGAAGCCGTCGAGCAGTTCGCGCCCGTCCTGGTCGCGGATGAAGACGCCGCGCCCGCCGGTGACGATGCGCGGGCGCTGCCGTCCCTCGGCGAAGTCCTTGAGCTGGGTGAAGGGGTGCAGGACGCTCGCCTGGTCGACCTGTTCCAGCTTGGTCCAATAGTCGTTGCTGCGCTGCGTAGCGGCGGTCATGGCGTGTCTCCTGTTCAGGGTGTCGTGGCGACGACGGCCAGGCAGTCGCCGCTCTGCACCAGTCCGGGGAAGTGGCGCCCGGCCAGCAGGCCGGCGCGCCTGGCGCGGTATTCGGCCGGGGCGCCGCCGGTGCGCTCCAGGTCGTGCACGCGGGCGATGACCTGCCCCTTGGCGACCTCGTCGCCGAGGTCGGCGCAGGGCTCGAAGAGGCCGCGGTTCTGGCCGATGACGAAGCAGTCGCCATCGGGCATGGCAAGGCGCGTGGACGCGCCGGCCTCCACCCTGGCCGTCGTGATGCCGAGGTGCGCCAGCAGGTTTCGCACGCCGCGCTCGGCGATGGCGATGCTCGCCGCCGTGGCGCTGCCGCCGCCCGCCAGCTCGGTGGTGACGAAGACCTTGCCAAGTGCCTCCACCGCCGTGTCCAGCATGCCGACGGCGTCGAGCTCCAGCATGGTCATGGCATAGGGCGCGCCGAAGGCCTCCATGGCGGCGACGCAGCGTGCCTCCTGCGCCTTGTCGGGCAGCTCGTGGCAGGCGGCGAAGGGCAGGAACTGCAGTGTCTTGCCACCGCTGTGCAGATCAGCCACCAGGTCGGCCAGCGGCAGCAGGTGGCGCGTCACGTAGTCGGCGATCTTCTCGGTCACCGTGCCGTCGGGCCGGCCCGGAAAGACGCGGTTCATGTTGCCCCTGTCGATCGGCGAGGTGCGGCTGCCCGCCATCACCGCCGGGAAGTTCAACCCCGGCAGGATGATGACGCGCCCGCGGATGGCGTCCGGCTCCAGCGCCAGCGCCAACTTGCGCAAGGCCACCTGTCCCTCGTACTCGTCGCCGTGGTTGCCGGCCACCAGCAGCGCCGTCGGCCCCGCGCCGCGCTTCACCACCGTGATCGGCAGGGGCACGTGGCCCCAGGCCGAATCGTCGCGCGACCAGGGCAGGTTCAGGAAGCCGTGCTGCTTGCCGTCCTGCTCATAGTCGACCGTGGCGCTGATGGGCGAGGGCCGCGACATGGCTGCTCCTAGGGCTTGATGAAGAGGCGTCGCGGGAATCCGCAGAAGGTCTCGTGCCCCGTCTCGGTCACGCGGAAGGACTCGGTGATCTCCAGTCCCCAGTCGTCCTTCCAGATCGCCGGGATCAGGTGGAAGGTCATGTTGGGCTGCAGCACCGAGCGGTCGCCGGGGCGCAGGCTCATGGTGCGCTCGCCCCAGTCGGGCGGATAGCTGAGGCCGATGGAGTAGCCGATGCGGCTGGCCTTCTCGATGCCGTAGCGCGCGACGGTAGTGCGCCAGGCGGCCTCGACCTGCTCGCAGGTATTGCCGGGCTTCACCGCGTCGAGCGCCGCCGCCACACCCTCCAGCACCGCCTTCTCGGTGTCGAGGAAGGCCTGCGGCGGCTTTCCCAGGAAGACCGTGCGCGACATGGGGCAGTGGTAGCGGCGGTGGCAGCCGGCGATCTCGATGAAGGTGCCCTCGCCCGACTTGAAGGGCTGATCGCTCCAGGTCAGGTGCGGGGCCGAGGCGCCGGCCCCGGTCGGCAACAGCGGGGCGATGGCCGGATAATCGCCGCCGTGGCCATCGGCGCCGCGCACGCCGGTGCGGTAGATCTCGGCCACCAGGTCGTTCATTCGCATGCCGGGCTCGATCAGCTCCATGGCGCGCGCCTGCATCGCCTCGACGATGCGCGCGGCGCGGCGCATATAGGTGAGCTCCGCCTCCGACTTCACCGCGCGCTGCCAGTTCACCAGCGCCGTGGCGTCGAGGAAGCGCGCGTTCGGCAGCCCCTTCTGCAGCGCGGCGTAGGCGGCGGCGCTGAAATAGTAGTTGTCCATCTCCACGCCGATCCGCTTGCCCTGCCAACCGCGCTCGCGGATCAGGTCGGACACGAAGTCGAAGGGGTGGCGCTCGGTCGACTGCACGTAGTGGTCCGGATAGCCGACGATGTGCTCGTGCGCCATGAAGACGGTCAGCTTGGCGCCATTGGCGTCCTGCGCCCGGCCGACCCACAGCGGCTCGCCCTCCTCCGCCAGCAGCACGCACTGGTGCACGTAGAAGGACCAGCCGTCGTAGCCGGTCAGCCAGGCCATGTTGGAGGGGTCGACCACGACCAGCAGTCCGACGCCCTTCTCGGCCATGGCCGCCCGTGTCCTGGCGATGCGTGCGCGGTACTCGGCGATCTCGAAGTCCATGCGTCCCTTGCTCCCTCGGTCCCTTGCTCTCTCAGGCGTCGATGGCGGTGCCAAGCTGCAGCGCGGCGGCGCGCTGCCGCGCCAGCGTGGCGATGGCGGTGTCCTGCACCCCGGTGCCGGTCAGGTCGCAGAGCGTCACCTGCTCCGGGTCGCGCCGACCTGGCGCGGCGCCCGTCAGCACCTGGCCCAGCTCGGTCTGCGCGTCCGAACCATCGACCAGGCCGGCGGCGATGGCGTGGTGCAGCTCGCCCAGGCGCGCCGCCTGGCTCTGCCGGTCGCAGACATAGAGGCCGGCGCGGGCCACGACCTCCGGCGCCAGCTCGTTCTTCTGCGGCGCGTCGCTGCCCATGGCGGTGATGTGCAGGCCGGGATGCAGCGCCTCCGGCCCGATCAGCGGCGCCTCGCTGGGCGTCGTGGTGACCACCACGTCGCTCTCGCGGCAAAGCGTCGTGGTGTCGGGCGCGACCAGCACCGGGAAGCCGTGCCGGGCCGTGGCCTCGGCGGCGAAGGCGCCGGCCTTGGCCGGGTCGCGCGCCCAGACGCGTGCCTCGGCGATCGGCCGCACCTGGCAGAGCGCGTCGAGCTGCAGGCGGGCCTGCAGGCCGGCGCCGACGATGCCGGCGCGGCTGGCGTCGGGGCGACTCAGCGCCTCTGCCGCCACGGCGCCGGCGGCGGCGGTGCGGATGTCGGTCAGGTAGCCGTTGTCCAGCAGCAGCGCCTCGACCAGGCCGGTGCGCGCGCTGAACAGGATCATCAGGCCGTTGAGGCTGGGCAGCCCCAGCCTGGGATTGTCGAAGAAGCCTGGGCTGACCTTCAGCGCGAAGGAGTCGAGGCCCGGGACATAGGCCGTCTTTACATCCATCTCGCCGCGATGCTCGGTGATGTCCAGGCGCAGGATCGGCGGCATCTGCACGGCGCCGCCGGCCAGCGCGCGGAAAGCCCCAGCCACGGCGTCGATCACCGGGCGGTCCAGCGTCACGGCCTGGCGCAGGTCCCGCTCCACCAGGATGGCGATGCGCGGCATCAGGCGGCCTCCCTCGCGTCTTCGACCATCAGCCGGCGGTGCAGGTCCATGTCGATGTTGCGGCCGCTCAGCAGCAGCACGCTCGGGCCCTCGACAGGCGGCAGGTAGCCGCCCAGCAGGGCCGCCACGCCGACGGCCGCGCCGCCCTCGCAGACGATCTGCTCCAGCCGGTAGAGGCGGCGCAACGCCTCGGCGATCTCCGCTTCGGACACCAGCACCACCCGGTCGACCAGCCGACGCACCAGCGCGAAGGTGAAGCGGTTGTCGAGGCCGATGCCGCCGCCGAGGGAGTCCGCCAGGCTTTCCTGCTCCTCCACCTCGACCGGCCGGCCGGCGACGAGGCTGGCCTGCATGGCGGCGCCGCGCGCCATGGTGACGCCGACCACCTCGGCGCCGGGGCAGCGCGCCTTGACCGCCAGCGCGACGCCGGCGATGAGGCCGCCGCCCGACAGCGGCACCAGGACCCGCGCCACGTCGGGACAGTCTGCGGCGATCTCCAGCCCCGCGGTGCCCTGTCCGGCGATCACATCCGGATGGTCGAAGGGCGGGATCAGCGCCAGGCCCTTCTCGGCCGCGAGGCGCCGCGCCTCGACCTCCGCCTCGTCCTGGCTGCGGCCGATGCCGCGCACCCGGGCGCCCTGCGCGGCGACGGCCCGGCGCTTGTTCTCCGGCACCAGCGACGAGAGGCAGACGGTGCAGGCCAAGCCAAGCCGCCGCGCCATGTAGGCGACGGCACGGCCATGATTGCCGGTCGAGGCGCAGACCACGCCCGGCACGCCCGCAGGCAGCGACAGCAGCGCGTTGGCGGCACCGCGCAGCTTGAAGCTGCCGGTCGGCTGCAGGTACTCGGGCTTGGCCAGCAGCGACTGGCCAAGAATCTCGCCAAGCGCGGCCAGCGGCACCAGCGGCGTGCGCAGTACCTGGCCGCGGATGCGTTCCGCCGCCTCGGCCACCGTCGTCACGCTTGGCAGGTCGCCCATCATGGAAGCTGCAGGTTCCCGTTCTCCGCCGCACAGGCCACACGGTCTTGTTCGGCGAGAAATACATCTCTCGCCGTTCACTGTCGCATTCTGAGCCTCTTTCGGCGCCTGTTTCAAGCAAAACACCATCATGATGTACACTTCTCTTGCGAGGAATGTGCATCTCTGCGACACTCCGGAGCGAGCCAGCCGCGGGCAAAGCGGCGGCCGGAACTGGGACAAGGCAAGCCAGCGCGCGGCGCGGTTCGGCGTCGCCCGCGATCAAGGACGGGAGACCCGACACCATGACCAAGCGACTGCTTCCCCTTACCCGCCGCGGCTTCGGCCGCGTCCTGTTGGCCGGCGCCGGTGCCGGCCTGGTCACTGCCGGCGCGCTGCCGCGCCAGGCCTTCGCCGAGACCACGCTGGAGCGCGCCAAGGCGGCCGGCTTCGTGCGCGTCGGTTTCGCCAACGAGGCGCCCTTCGGCTATGCCGACGCCTCCGGCAAGCTGACCGGCGAGGCGCCAGAGGTGCTGCGCGTCGTGCTGGCCAGGATCGGCATCCCCGAGGTCGACGGCGTGCTGACCGAGTTCGGCTCGCTGATCCCCGGCCTGAAGGCCGGCCGCTTCGACATCATCGCCGCCGGCATGTACGTGAAGCCCGAGCGCTGCGAGCAGATCCTCTTCAGCGAGCCGACCTATTCCATCGGCGAGGCCTTCGCCGTGCAGAAGGGCAATCCCAAGGGTCTGGCGACCTATAAGGAAGTGGCGGCGCAGCCTGACGTGAAGCTGGGCGTGATGACCGGCGCGGTGCAGAAGGACTACGCCATGAAGTCAGGCGTGAAGGAGGACCAGATCATGTCCTTCCCCGACACGCCAAGCGCCATCGCCGCGCTGCGTGCGGGCCGCGTCGACGTTGTCGCGGCGACCGCCCTGACCATCGCCGACATGATCCAGAAGTCCGGTGCCGACAGCGGCATCGAGGCGCTGAAGTCCTTCTCCAAGGTCGGCGAGGAGTCCGTGGTCGGCCACGGCGCCTTCGGCTTCCGCAAGGAGGACGTGGACTTCCGCGACGCGGTCAACGCCGAGCTCAAGACCTTCATCGGCTCGCCCGAGCACATTGCGCTGGTGACACCGCTGGGCTTCGGCGAGAACCTGCTGCCGGTGCTGACGACGGAAGAAATCTGCGGCATGTAGACGTTCGGCGCGGTCCGGTCGTCCGGCCGGACCGCGCCCCGTGCCCCGTGCCACCAGGGGGGGGGACGCGCCATGCAGCGCCGCCGCGCCGGCAATGCCTTCTATCTCTGCTACCTGCTGCTGGCGATCCTGTTCGGCGGCGTCTTCGCCGCGGCCACCGACTCGCTCTCCTATCTGCCGACCCTGGCCGAGGGCGCGCTGACCACGGTCGAGATCACGTTGCTTGCAGCGGTACTCGGCGTCGTCATGGCCTTCGTCAGCGGCCTCGCGCGGCTCTATGCGCCCTGGCCGGTCAAATGGCTCGCCGTCGGCTACATCGAGATCTTTCGCGGCACCTCGGCGCTGGTACAGCTCTTCTGGCTCTACTTCGTGCTGCCGCAGTTCGGGCTGGAGCTCTCGGCCTTCTGGGCGGCCGTGCTGGGCCTTGGCCTGCACGTCGGCGGCTATGGCGCCGAGATCGTGCGCGGCACGGTCGCCGCCGTGCCACGCGCGCAGTGGGAGGCCTCGACCGCGCTCAACCTGCCGCCCGGCAGGGCACTGCGGCGCATCATCCTGCCCCAGGCGCTGGCAGCCATGATCCCGCCGTGGGGCAACCTCGCGATCGAGCTGCTGAAGCTGACCTCGCTGGTCTCGCTCATCACCCTCGCCGACCTCACCTACAAGGCGCAGCAGATCAACCTCGCCACCT
>JAKOWB010000133.1 GCA_029781795.1 Pseudomonadota bacterium
GCTGCTGCTGGACGAACCCATGGCCGGCATGAACGTCGAGGAGAAGGAGGACATGTGCCGCTTCATCCTCGACGTGAACGACGAGTTCGGCACCACCATCGCCCTGATCGAGCACGACATGGGCGTGGTGATGGACATCTCGGACCGCGTCGTGGTGCTGGACTACGGCCGCAAGCTGGCCGATGGCCCGCCGGACGAGGTACGGGCCGACCAGGGCGTCATCGACGCCTATCTCGGCGTGTCGCACTAGGGGGCCGGCGGTCATGCAGTCCAAGAGGATCCTCTTCTGGTGCTTCGCGCCCATCGTCGCCTTCATCCTGATCGGCTTCCTGCTGCAGTGGATGGCGAGCCAGGGCATCGGCTTCTTCGACTGGTGGTTCTACGGCGAGGTCGCCACCACCGGCCTGCTGGTCGGCGTGCGCTACTCGCTGGTGGCGCTGGGCTTCGTGCTGATCTTCAAGGCGTCGGGCGTGTTCAACTTCGCGCAGGGCTCCATGGTGCTCTTCGCCGCGCTGACCTTCGTCGGCCAGCTGGAGAACGGCATCTCCATCTGGATCGCGCTGCCGGTCACGCTGCTGGTCATGTGGGTACTGGCGATGGTGATCGAGCGCGTGGTGCTGCGCCCGCTGGTGAACCAGGAGCACATCATCCTCTTCATGGCCACCATCGGCGTCTTCTACCTGCTGGAAGGCGGCGGCCAGCTCATGTGGGGCAGCCAGGTGCGGCCGCTGGACATCGGCCTGCCGCACGGCCGCTTCCAGATCTTCGACGGCAACATCCAGGTGCAGCAGTTCGAGCTGGTGACCGCCGTCATCGCTGGCCTGCTGGTGACGGTGCTGGCGATCTTCTTCAACAAGACCCGCGTCGGCCGCGCGCTGCGCGCCGTGGCCGACGACCACCAGGCGGCGCTGTCGGTCGGCATCCCGCTGAAGTCGATCTGGGTCATCGTCTGGACCGTCGCCGGCATCGTCGCGCTGGTCGCCGGCATCACCTGGGGTACCGACCTCGGCGTGCAGCCGACCCTGGCGCTGACCGCGCTGAAGGCCCTGCCGGTGCTGATCCTCGGCGGCTTCACCTCGATCCCGGGTGCCATCATCGGCGGCCTCATCGTCGGCGCCGGCGAGCAGGTGGGCGAGGTCTTCTTCGGCTCGCTCGTGGGCGGCGCCATCCAGGACTGGTTCGCCTACATGCTGGCGCTGGTCTTCCTGCTGTTCCGGCCGCAGGGCCTGTTCGGCGAACGCATCATCGAGCGCGTGTAGGGGGGGCGGGGCGATGCTTTACCGCGAGGCAGGGCAGTTCAAGACCACCTACGCCGCCGACCAGGGGCTCTTCCCGATCCGGCAGGACCGGATCTGCTTCCTGCTCTTCATGGCGTTCGCGCTCTTCGTCGTTCCGGCGTTGGCCAACGAGTACTTCCTCAACACCATCCTGGTCTTCTTCCTGGTGCTGGTGGTCGCGGCGATCGGCCTCAACCTGCTGACCGGCTACTGCGGCCAGCTCTCGCTCGGCTCGGGCGGCTTCATGGCCACCGGGGCCTTCGCCGCCTACAAGTTGACCACGGCCTTTCCCGACATGCACATCGTCGTGGTCTTCCTGCTGTCGGGCCTGGTGACCGCGGTGGTGGGCGTGCTCTTCGGCATCCCCTCGCTGCGCATCAAGGGCTTCTATCTGGCGGTGGCGACCCTGGCGGCGCAGTTCTTCCTGCTCTGGCTGTTCAACAAGGTCGCGTGGTTCTCCAACTACTCCTCCTCGGGCACGATCTCGGCGCCGCCGCGCGGCCTCTGGGGCGACAGCCTCTTCATCACCGGCAACGACGCCTCGCCGCAGACCAAGTACGTCTTCCTGGTGGTCTTCGTCGCCTTCCTGACGCTGCTGGCCCGCAACCTGACGCGCTCGCGCCTGGGGCGTTCCTGGATGGCGATCCGCGACATGGACATCGCGGCCGAGATCATCGGCATCCGCCCGATGGTGGCCAAGCTCTCGGCCTTTGCCGTCTCCTCCTTCTACATCGGCATCTCGGGCGCGCTCTGGGCCTTCATCTACTCCGGCGCCGTCGAGGCGCTGGCCTTCGAGATCACGCGCTCCTTCCAGGTGCTCTTCATGATCATCATCGGCGGCCTCGGCTCGCTGCTGGGATCCTTCCTCGGCGCGCTCTTCATCGTCGTGCTGCCGATCCTGCTCAACCTCGGGCTCACGGCGATCGATCCCTCGATCGACGTCGGCGTCATCAAGCACTTCGAGTTCATGATCTTCGGCGCGCTGATCGTCTTCTTCCTGATCGTCGAGCCGCACGGCCTGGCCCGTCTCTGGCAGATCACCAAGGAGAAGCTGCGGCTCTGGCCTTTCCCCTACTGAAGTCTAGGTCAGTCGGGGACAGCCGGCGCGTGCGCCGGACCGGTGGGAATGGTAGCGTTGGTCCATCCAAGGGGCCCGTCAGCGAGGCCCTGCAATAGGGAGGTAAAACGACATGCTGTCTGTGAGAAAGCTCTGCCTTGCCGCCGCCTCGGTCGCCATGCTGGCGACGGGCATGGCGGTTTCGTCGGCCTCCGCCGACGAGCAGTTCATCCCGCTCCTGGTCTACCGCACCGGCCCCTATGCGCCGAACGGCACGCCGCTGGCCGACGGCCAGATCAACTACCTCGAGCTCATCAACAAGCGTGATGGCGGCGTCAACGGCGTCAAGATCACCTACGAGGAGTGCGAGACCGAGTACAACAACGACAAGGGCGTCGAGTGCTACGAGCGCCTGAAGGCCCACGCCTCGGTCGTGGCGCCCTTCTCCACCGGCATCACCTATGCCCTGATCGAGAAGGCCCGGGCCGACCACGTGCCGATCCTGTCGATGGGCTACGGCCGCGCCGACGCCACCATCGGCTCGATCTTCCCGCACGTCTTCACCCTGCCGGTCACCTACTGGGCGCAAGCGGACGCGCTGGTGCAGTACGCCAAGGCGCAGTCGAACGGCGACCTGCACGGCAAGAAGATCGCGCTGGTCTATCACGACAGCGCCTACGGCAAGGAGCCGATCGCCACGCTGCAGAAGCTGGCCGAGATCGAGGGCTATCAGCTCGACCTCTTCCCGGTCGCCCATCCGGGCCTGGAGCAGAAGGCGACCTGGCTGCAGATCGGCCGCCAGCTCAAGCCTGACTGGGTCTTCATGTGGGGCTGGGGCGTGATGAACTCGACCGCCATCAAGGAGGCCGCGGCCGTCGGCTATCCGATGGACCACTTCATCGGCGTCTGGTGGTCGGGCTCGGAGCAGGACGTGCTGCCCGCGGGCGCCGATGCCAAGGGCTACAAGTCCGGCGCCTTCCACGCGCCCGGTACCAACGCCAAGGTGTTCAGCGACATCAAGGCGACGCTCGGGACCGTGCCCGACTCCTACGGCACCGTGCTCTACAGCCGTGGCGTCATCGCCGCGGCCGTCATGGTCGAGGCGATCCGCACCGCGCAGGAGAAGTTCGGTCACCAGACCATGACCGGCGAGCAGATGATCTGGGGCTTCCAGCACCTCAACCTGACCAAGGAGCGCATCGAGGCGATGGGCTTCACCGGCCTGCTTGAGCCGCTGACCATCACCTGCAACGACCACGAAGGCGGTGGCAAGGTGCTGATCCAGCAGTGGGACGGGGCGAAGTGGGAGCAGGTCTCCGACTGGATCACCCCGAACCGCGACCTAATCCGGCCGATGTACGAAGAGTCGGCGATGAAGTACGCGGCCGAGAAGGGCATCACCCCGATCGACTGCAGCAAGATGGAGTAGCCATCGCGTTACCGTCGTCCGGCGCCGCCGCCGGGTCGCGGCGGCGCCGGCGGCGTCTTGCAGCGAACGTCAGAAGGTCATCCGCATGTCCGCCGTCACCAAGTCCGCGCCCGCCGCCGAAACGGCCCGCCCGCTGCTGGCGGTGAACAACATCGAGGTCATCTACGACCACGTCATCCTGGTGCTGAAGGGCGTGTCGCTCTCGGTGCCGGAGAAGGGCATCGTCGCGCTGCTGGGCGCCAACGGCGCCGGCAAGACCACGACCTTGAAGGCCATCAGCAACCTGCTGCGCGCCGAGCGCGGCGAGGTCACCAAGGGCTCCATCGAGTTCAACGGCAGGCAGGTCGACAGGCTGACGCCGAACGACCTCGTCAAGCTCGGCGTGATCCAGGTGATGGAGGGCCGCCACTGTTTCGGCCATCTCACCGTGGAGGAGAACCTGCTGACCGGCGCCTTCACCCGCAAGGATGGGCGCGGCGCGATCTCCAAGGACCTGGAGATGGTCTATCACTACTTCCCGCGCCTCAAGGAGCGCCGCTCCAGCCAGGCCGGCTACACCTCGGGCGGCGAGCAGCAGATGACCGCCATCGGCCGCGCGCTGATGAGCCGCCCCAGCATGATCCTGCTGGACGAGCCTTCGATGGGCCTGGCGCCGCAGCTGGTCGAAGCCATCTTCGAGACCGTGCGCCGGCTCAACGACCAGGAGGGGGTGACCTTCCTGCTGGCCGAGCAGAACACCAACATCGCGCTGAAGTACGCCAAGTACGGCTACATCCTGGAGAACGGGCGCGTGGTGATGGACGGCGACGCATCGCAGCTCTCGGCCAACGAGGACGTGAAGGAGTTCTACCTCGGCCTCTCCTCCGCCGGCCGGAAGTCCTACCGCGACGTCAAACACTACAAGCGCCGCAAGCGCTGGCTGGCGTGACGGCGGGCCGGGTGCAGCCGCAGCACTACGACCAGCTCGAGACGCGCCCGGCCGCCGCGCGCGAGCGCGATCTCTTCGCCCTGCTGGGCCAGCAGCTCTCGCACGCCAAGGCCAAGGCGCCGCACTTCGCGCGCCTGCTGGCCGACGTGGCGCCCGAGGCGGTGACCAGCCGCGCGGCCCTGGCCAGCCTGCCGGTCACGCGCAAGAGCGAGCTCGCGGGCCTGCAGGCCGCGGACCCGCCCTTCGCCGGCATCGCCGGCATCGCGCCGGGCCACGCCGGCCGGATCTTCGCCTCGCCCGGCCCGATCTACGAGCTGGAGGGCCTGGCCAGCGACTTCGGCCGTTTCGCCCGCGCCTTCTTCGCCGCCGGCCTTCGGCCAGGCGACCTGGTGGTCAACGCCTTCTCCTATCACCTGACACCGGGCGGCTGGATGATGGACGCCGGCGTGCGCGCCCTCGGCGCCGTGCCGATCCCCGCCGGCACCGGCAACAGCGAGCAGCAGGCCGCTGCCATCGCGCACCTCAGGCCGCGCGGCTGGAGCGGCACGCCGGACTTCCTGAAAGTCGTGCTCGACAAGGCCGCGGAGCTGAAGCTCGACTGCTCCTCCATCACCCACGCGCTGGTCTCCGGCGGCGCGCTCTTCCCCTCGCTGCGCGAGGAGTACCGGGCGCGGGGCGTCGCCGTGCTGCAGTGCTATGCCACGGCCGAACTCGGCCTTGTCGCCTACGAGAGTGCCGGGGCCGACGGCCTGCCGCTGCCCGGCCAGATCGTCGACGAGGGCGTGATCGTCGAGATCGTGCGCCCCGGCACCGGCGACCCCGTGCCGGACGGCGAGGTCGGCGAGGTCCTGGTCACCACCTTCAATCCGGCCCTGCCGCTGATACGCTATGCCACCGGCGACCTCTCCGCCGTGCTGGCGGGCGAGAGCGCCTGCGGGCGGACCAACCAGCGCCTCAAGGGCTGGATGGGGCGCGCCGACCAGACCACCAAGATCAAGGGCATGTTCGTCCACCCAAGCCAGGTGGCGGCGGTGCTGAAGCGCTTCCCCGGCGTCGGTCGCGGCCGGCTGGAGGTCACGCGCGAGGGCGAGCAGGACGCCATGACCCTGCGCTGCGAGGCCGCCGGGGCGCCCGAGTCGCTGGCCGACGGCCTGGCCGCGGCCCTGCAGGAGGTCACCAAGCTGCGCGGCCGCGTCCAGCTGGTCCCGCCCGGCAGCCTGCCGAACGACGGCAAGGTGATCGACGACCAGCGGCGCTACGACCGCTAATTGCTTTCATTTTTAGGACTTTAGCGGAACATCACATCGCCGCGACCGGGCGTCGCGGGCGCGAATTCCTCTGGACAGGCTGTGGCGCCCGTGCCACATTAAATTTGTAAGAAGTTGGTGACGGTTCTTTTCTCTTGCCTGTGGCAGAAATCACAATTCGGCCACAAACGGGACCGAAACCGACCAAGATCCGTCTCTAGCTTAACAAGCACGGAGACTTCCCCTCTCTGTCCGAGGTTTTCCAGCCGACCTCACCCCGATGCCCCCCTCAGGCTGGAAAAACTGACGCCCGGCGGTCCCGATCCCGCCGGGCGTCAACCTTTTGGGGCCCCGCGGTTCCCCTCCTCCCTCGCCAAGCCGCGCCCGCTGCGCTAGAGCAGACGGGCTGCTACCGGGGGCCCAAGGCATGGCTGGCGACAGGACCGCGCTCGTGGTGATCGACGTGCAACAGGGGCTGGTGTCGCCGCCGGCGGGACCGCCGCTGCACGAGGCCCCGGCGCTGCTCGGCCGCATCGGCCAACTCTTGTCGGCCGCGCGGGCGCAGGGACTGCCCGTCGTCTTCGTGCGCCATGACGGCGGGCGGGGCGACGACCTGGAGGCCGGCACCGCCGGCTGGCAGCTCCACGCCGCGCTGGGGGCGCGGCCGGACGAGCCGGTGGTGGAAAAGCGCCATGCCGATTCCTTCCGCGGGACCGACCTCTCCGCCGTGCTGCGCGCGCGCGGCATCGAACGGCTGATCCTCTGCGGCGCGCAGAGTGACTTCTGCGTCGACACCACCTGTCGCCGCGCCGCTTCCGAGGGCTTCGACGTGGTGCTGGTCGGCGACGCCCACAGCACGGTTCACAATGGCGTGATCGACGCGCCCACCATCATCCGCCACGAGAACCGCGTGCTGGGCAGCTTCGCCCGCGTCGTCGGCACCGAGGCGCTGCTGGCCGAAGGCCTGGCATGAGCGGCTTCGCCGCGGGGACGAGGGGCGGCTTCGCCGCCGAGGACCTGACCGCGCTGCGCGGCGAGCGCCTGCTGTTCCGCGGCCTCGCCTTCGATCTCGGCGCCGGCGAGGCGCTGGCGCTGGTCGGTCCCAACGGCAGCGGCAAGACCACGCTGCTGCGCCTGCTGTCCGGCCTCGCCCGGCCGCTCGCCGGCCGGGTCACCTGGGCCGGCGCCGACATCCAGAAGGAGCCCGAGGCGCATCGCGCCCGCCTGCGCTGGGTCGGGCACCTGCCCGGCTTCAAGGCGGCGCTGACGCCGGCCGAGTCGCTCGCCTTCGAGGCGCGCCTGCTGGGCGCCGCGCCGGACGCGGTCGCCGGCGCGCTGGCGCACTTTTCGCTGGAGCCGCTGGCCCGCCTCCCCCTGCGCGTGCTCTCCGCCGGACAGAAGCGCCGCGTGGCCCTGGCCCGCCTGGCGCTGGCGCCGGCCGCGCTCTGGCTGCTGGACGAGCCGGTGACCAGCCTGGACGCCGCCAGCGAGGCGCGGCTCTGGAGCCTGGCCGAGGGGCATCTCGCCGCGGGCGGACGGCTGGTCGTGGCGACCCATGCGGCGGTGCCGCTGAGCGGACTGCGGCGGCTCGACCTCGGCGCTCACGCACCGGCCGCGGAGGCGTCGGCGTGAGCGCGCTGCTGGCGGTCATGGGTCGCGACCTCAGGCTGGTCTGGCGGCAGCGCGGCGAGGCGCTGATCGGCGTCGCCTTCTTCCTGCTGGCGGCGCTGCTCTTTCCCTTCGGCGTCGGGCCGGATGCCGAGCTGCTGCGCCGCATCGCGCCCGGCATCGTCTGGGTCGCCGCGCTCTTCGCCGTGGTGCTGTCGCTGGAGCGGCCCTTCCACGCCGACTTCGAGGACGGCACGCTGGAGCAGCTCGCCCTCGCCACCCTGCCGCTGCCGCTGCTGGTGCTGGCCAAGGCGCTGGTGCACTGGCTGACCAGCGGGCTCCTGCTGGTCATCGCCGCGCCGCTGATCGCGGTGATCTATGACCTGCCGGGCGACCTGCTGCCGGTGTTGCTGCTGGCGCTGCTGCTGGGCACGCCGATCCTCAGCCTGCTGGGCACGGTGGTCGCCGCCACCACGCTGGGCGCGCGGCGCGGCTCGATCCTCATTCCCCTGCTGGCGTTGCCGCTCTTCGTGCCGGTGCTGATCCTCGGCGTGCTGGCGGTCGAGGCGGCGGCCAGCGGCCTGCCGGCGCGCCCGCATCTGCTGCTGCTCGGCGCCGGGCTGCTGCTGGCCCTGCCGCTGGCCTTACTGGCCGGACCTGCGGCGTTACGTCAGGCTTTGGACGAAGGCTGAGCTGGGCTACACCAGACCCATGCAGCGCTACGCCAACCCCGGCCGGTTCCTGCGCCTCGCCGATGCCATTCTGCCCTGGGCGGCAAGCGTGGCGGCGGTGCTGATTCTGCTGGGTCTCTATCTCGGCCTGGTGAAGTCGCCGCCTGAGAAGTACCAGGGCGACGTCGTTCGTATCATGTATCTGCACGTGCCGGCCGCCTGGATGGCGCTCTTCAGCTACCTCACCGTCGCCGCGGCCTCCTTCGTCGCGCTGGTCTGGCGCCACCCGCTGGCGCACCTCGTCGCCAAGGCGGCCTCGCCGCTGGGCGCCGGCTTCACCCTCGTCGCCCTGGTCACCGGCTCGCTCTGGGGCAAGCCGACCTGGGGTACCTGGTGGGTCTGGGACGGGCGCCTGACCTCGGTGCTGGTGCTCTTCTTCCTCTACCTCGGCCACATCGCGCTCTTCACCGCCTTCGACGATCCGCGGCGCGGACAGAAGGCGGCGGCGATCCTGGCGCTGGTCGGCGTGGTGAACCTGCCGATCATCAAGTTCTCGGTCGACTGGTGGGCGACGCTGCACCAGCCGGCCTCGGTCTTCCGCCTCGACGGCCCGGCGATCAAGCCCGATCTGCTCTGGCCGCTGCTGGTCATGGCCCTGGGCTTCATGGCCTACTTCCTCGCCGTGCTGCTGGTGCGCGTGAAGGACGAGGTACTCTCGGCCCGCCTGCGCGCACTGGCGCTGGTGCAGGCCGGCGTCTGAAGCCGGCGGGGCCTTGACCATGAACAGCCTGACGGATTTCCTGGCGATGGGTGGCTACGCGGCCTATGTCTGGCCGGCCGTGGGCCTGACCCTGGTGATGCTGATCGGCTTCGTCGTCTCCAGCCTCGGCCGGCTGAGGCGCACGCGCCGGCAGCTCGCCGCGCTCGAGGCCGCGCGCCAGGCCTCGCGCGCGCAGCGCAAGGCCGCGGAGAGGAACTCGTGACCCGCAAGCGCCGCCGCCTGGTCTTCCTGGTCGCCGCCCTGCTCTGCCTGGGCGGCGCGACGGCGCTGATCCTCACCGCCTTCGAAGACTCCATCGCCTACTTCCAGAGCCCCAGCGACCTGGTGAAGGCACCGCCCGGCGCCGAGCGTGCGATCCGCATGGGCGGCCTGGTCGAGGAGGGCAGCGTCGCGCGCGAGGGCGAGACGCTGCGCTTTCGCGTGACCGACAAGGCCAACGCCGTGCCGGTGGTCTATCAGGGCGCGGTACCCGATCTCTTCCGCGAGGGCCAGGGCGTCGTGGTCGAGGGACATCTGCAGACCGACGGCACCTTCATGGCCGAGACGCTGCTGGCCAAGCACGACGAGCGCTACATGCCCAAGGAGGCCGTCGACGCGCTGAAGGCCAGCGGCGAGTGGCGGCCGGAAACGGGCGGCCAGTGATTCCCGAGCTTGGCCACTACGCGCTGGTCCTGGCGCTGGTGGTGGCGCTGCTGCAGGGCACGCTGCCGCTGTGGGGCGCGGCGCGCGGCGACGCGCGGCTGATCGGCCTGGCGCGGCCGGCGGCGCTGCTGCAGCTCCTCCTCATCGCCCTCGCCTTCCTGGCGCTGACCTGGAGCCACGTGGTCTCCGACTTCACCGTCGCCAACGTGGTGGCCAACAGCCACTCGACCAAGCCGCTGCTCTACAAGATCAGCGGAGTCTGGGGCAACCACGAGGGCTCGCTGGTACTCTGGGTACTGATCCTCGCCCTCTTCGGCGCCGCGGTCGCGCTCTTCGGCCGCAACCTGCCGCCCAGCCTCAAGGCGCGGGTGATCGGCGTGCAGGGCCTTATCGCCCTC
Source organism: Pseudomonadota bacterium (assembly GCA_029781795.1). Classification (GTDB taxonomy): domain Bacteria; phylum Pseudomonadota; class Alphaproteobacteria; order Kiloniellales; family JACOMY01; genus JAKOWB01. The sequence goes on from JAKOWB010000133.1 coordinate 10,039, forward strand.
GGCTTCCTCGCCTTCCTGGTCTTCACCTCCAATCCCTTCCTGCGCCTCGAAGTGCCGCCACCAGACGGGCAGGACCTGAACCCGCTGCTGCAGGACCCCGGCCTCGCCTTCCATCCGCCGCTGCTCTACCTCGGCTACGTCGGCTTCTCGCTGGTCTTCGCCTTCGCCGTCGCCGCGCTGCTGGAAGGCAAGGTCGATCCCGCCTGGGCACGCTGGGTCAGGCCCTGGACGCTGGCCGCCTGGACGGCGCTGACCGGCGGCATCGCGCTCGGCTCCTGGTGGGCCTACTACGAGCTCGGCTGGGGCGGCTGGTGGTTCTGGGACCCGGTGGAGAACGTCTCGCTGATCCCCTGGCTCTGCGGCACCGCGCTGCTGCACTCGGCGCTGGTGGTGGAGAAGCGCGACGCCCTCAAGGTCTGGACCCTGCTGCTGGCGATCCTCGCCTTCTCCGCGTCGCTGATCGGCACCTTCGTGGTGCGCTCGGGCGTGCTGACCAGCGTGCACGCCTTCGCCGTCGACCCGGCGCGCGGCGTCTTCATCCTGGTGCTGCTGCTGATCGCCATCGGCGGCTCGCTGGCGCTCTTCGCCATCCGCGCGCCGGCGCTGAGGGGCGGCGGCCTCTTCGCCCCGGTCAGCCGCGAGGGCGGGCTGCTGCTCAACAACCTCCTGCTCTCCACCGCCGCCGCGACGGTCTTCGTCGGCACGCTCTATCCGCTGTTCCTGGAGCTGGCGACCGGCGAGAAGATCTCCATCGGCCCGCCCTTCTTCGACAAGACCTTCGTGCCGCTGGCCATCCCCTTGGTGCTGGTGATGGGGGCCGGGCCCTTCCTGGCCTGGAAGCGCGCCGACCTCGGCGCCGTGCTGCCGCGCCTGGCGCTGGCCGGGCTCGGCCTGGTCGCCGCCGCGCTGGTCACCGCGATCTGGATCGGCGGTCCGGTCATGGCCGTGGTCTTCCTCGGCCTCGCGGCCTATCTCTTCCTCGCCGCGCTGGCCGAGCTGGCAGAGCGCATCCGTCTCTTCCGCGGCCCGCTGAGCGAGAGCTGGAACCGCCTCAGCGGCCTGCCGCGCGCCGCGCTCGGCACCACGCTGGCGCACGCCGGCCTGGCGCTGGCCATTGCCGGCATGACCGCCTCCAGCGCCTTCAAGGAAGAGGTGGTGCAGTTCGCCCTGCGCGGCGACACGCTGCCGGTCGGCAGCTACCAGGTCCGCTTCGACGGGGTGGAGCGTATCCAGGGTCCGAACTATGCCGCCGACGGCGCGATCCTCACCGTGTTGTCGGACGGCCAGGCGATCGCGACGCTTAAGCCGCAGCGCCGCCTCTACACGGTGCAGCAGCGTCTCACCACCGAGGCGGCGATCCGCACCACCGGCCTCGGCGACCTCTATACCGTGCTGGGCGAGCCGCAGCCCGACGGGCGCTGGACCCTGCGGCTCTATTGGGAGCCGCTGGTGCCCTGGATCTGGATCGGCGCCTTCCTCATGGCGGCGGGCGGCCTCACGTCGCTCAGCGACCGCCGCCTGCGCGTCGGCGTGCCGCGCCGCCGCCAGGCCCAGGCCCAAGCCGCGGAGTAGCCCATGGCCGAACGCCGCGTCCTGCGCCACCTGCTCTTCGTGCTGCCGGTGCTGATCTTCGCCGGGGCCGCCGTCGCCTTCTGGCTCGGCCTTTCCGGCGACCGCCGGCCGGATTCCATTCCCTCGGCGCTGCTGGACAAGCCGGCGCCGGCCTTCGACCTGCCGGCGGTGGAGGGCCTCGGCGTACCTGGCCTCAAGAGCGCCGATCTCAAGGGCCAGGTGACGGTGGTGAACATCTGGGCCTCCTGGTGCCTGCCCTGCAAGGCCGAGCACCCGCTGCTGGTGCAGCTGGCGCAGGAGTCGGGCGTGCGCCTCGTCGGCATCGACTACAAGGACAAGCCGGCCGATGCGCGCGCCTTCCTGGCCGGCCTCGGCAATCCCTTCGCCGCGGTTGGCGCGGACGCGGATGGTCGCGCCGGCATCGAGTGGGGCATCTCGGGCGTGCCGGAAACCTTCATCCTCGACAGCCAGGGCATCGTGCGCTTCCGCTGGGTCGGGCCGCTGAACGCGGTCGACCTGAAGGAGAAGATCCTGCCGCTGATCCGGTCGCTCGAATGAGGGCGCTGCTCGTTGCCTGCCTTCTACTGCTCGCCCTGCCGGCGCGCGCGGTCGAGCCCGACGAGATGCTGGACGACCCGGCGCTGGAGGCGCGCGCCCGCGCCCTGTCGCAGGTGGTGCGCTGCGTGGTCTGCCAGAACGAGTCGATCGACTCCTCCTCGGCCGGGATCGCCAGGGACCTGCGCAAGCTGATCCGCGAGCGCCTGCTGGCCGGCGATACCGACCAGCAGATCCTCGACTTCCTGGTGGCGCGCTACGGCAATTTCGTGCTGCTGGAGCCGCCGGTGGAGCCGGCGACCTGGCTGCTCTGGGCAGCACCGCCGCTGGTGCTGCTGCTGGGCGGCATCGGCGTCGTCGTGCTGCTGCGCCGCCGCCGCGCCCTGGCGCCGCCGGCCGAGCTGACCGCCGCCGAGCGGGCGCGCCTCGACGACCTCTTGAGAGGCGGGGAGGGGTGATGGACTGGCACGGGCTGACGCTCTGGGTGCTGATGGCGGTCTTGACCGCGCTGGTGCTGGGCCTGCTGCTGCGACCACTGCTGCGCGCGCCGCGCCCGGCGGTGCCGGCTGCCGGGCCGGACCTCGCCATCTACCGCGACCAACTGGGCGAGATCGAGCGCGACCGCGCCGCCGGCCGCCTGCCCGACGCCGAGGCCGCGGTGGCGCGGCGCGAGGTGGAACGCCGACTGCTGCAGGCCGCCGACGCCGCCGCCGCGCGCGCGGCCGGAGATGCGAGGCGCCCGCCGGCGCGGGGGCTGGCCGCCGCGCTGCTGCTGCTGGTGCCGGCCCTGGGCCTTGGCCTCTACCTTCTGGTCGGGCGGCCGGACCTGCCGGCCGAGCCGCTGTCCGACCGCGCGGCCGAGCTCGCCGACTATCATGCCCTGACCGCCGAACAGGCGGCGCTGCGCCAGCATCTGCAGAACCAGCCGGAGGACGCCCTGGCCTGGCGCCGCCTCGGCATCGTCGAGATCCTGCTGGGCAACATCGACCAGGCGGTGCAGGCGGTGCAGACCGCGCTCGAGAAGGGGGCGCCGCAGAGCGAGACCTTCACCCTGGTGGCCCAGGCCATTATCACGCGCAACGGCGGCGCGGTGCCGCCCATGGCGCGGCAGATGCTGGCGCGCGCGCTGGAGCTCGATCCCAACAATTGGCTGGCGCTTTTCCTGTCCGGGATGGCGCTGGAGCAGGACGGCCGCGGCGCGGCGGCGCTGGAGCTCTGGCGCGTGATCCTGCAGGAGGCCGGCCCCGACTTGCCCTGGCGCGACACGCTGCAGGCGCAGATCGAGCGGCTGGAGAAGCAGCTGAAGACTCCCGCCCCCACGCCCTGATGGGGTATTTCGTGGCCGCCGCTTTTCGGTTTGCAAGCGGCGGAAAGGCGGCTACCGTTCCGGCAAAGAACGACAAAAAAGCGTTCGAACAGGGGACTTGGAAGAAATCATGGCGGATGCGGTGGCCCTCGCGGCCGCGGCTCCTCAGTCCATTCAGCCCGCGCTCGACGTGCAGGACCTGCACAAGAGCTTCGGCGACCTGGAGGTTCTGAAGGGCGTTTCGCTGACGGCGCGCCAGGGCGACGTGATCGCCATGCTGGGCGCCTCCGGCTCGGGCAAGTCGACCTTCTTGCGCTGCCTCAACCTGCTGGAGATACCGGACTCCGGGCAGGTCCACGTGCATGGCGAGCTGATCAGGATGGGCAAGAACCGGCGCGGCGAGACGCAGCCGCTGGACCGTGCCCAGGTCGACCGCATCCGCGCGCGCCTGTCGATGGTGTTCCAGCAGTTCAACCTCTGGTCCCACATGACGGTGCTGCAGAACGTCATCGAGGCGCCGGTCCATGTGCTGAAGGTGCCCAAGGACCAGGCCGTCGAGCGTGCCCGCCAGGTGCTCGAGAAGGTGGGGCTGGGCGACAAGCACGACTACTACCCGGCGCATCTCTCGGGCGGCCAGCAGCAGCGCGCCGCCATTGCCCGCGCGCTGGCGATGGAGCCCGAGGTCATGCTGTTCGACGAGCCGACCTCGGCGCTCGATCCCGAACTGGTCGGCGAGGTGCTGCGCGTCATGCGCCAGCTCGCCGAGGAGGGGCGCACCATGATCGTGGTGACGCACGAGATGGGCTTCGCGCGCGAGGTCTCAAACCAGGTGATCTTCCTGCATCAGGGCCGGATCGAGGAGCAGGGCCCGCCGCAGGAGGTGTTCAGCAGCCAGCGGTCGGATCGCTTCCGGCAGTTCCTGGCGAGCAATCTCTAGGAGTGAAAGCGTCTGTTCCTCGGCCTATGCATGGAAGGAGCTCAGTCATGAAGGTTCTCAAGGTTCTCACGGGGGCCGCGCTCGCTCTCGTGATTGCGGCCGGCACCGCCGGCGCGGGGGAGATGCGCAAGGTCAAGATCGGCACCGAGGGCGCCTACCCGCCGTTCAACTCGATCGACACGAACGGCAAGCTCGTCGGCTTCGACATCGACATCGCCAACGCGCTCTGCAAGGCGGCGAACTTCGAGTGCGAATTCGTGGTGCAGGACTGGGACGGCATCATCCCGGCGCTGCAGGCCAAGAAGTACGACGCCATCATCGCCTCGATGTCGATCACCGAGAAGCGCAAGGAGGTCGTGGACTTCACGCAGAAGTACTACAACACCCCGGCGAAGTTCGTCGGCGCCGAGGGCGCGAGCTATGACTTCACCTTCGACACCGGCCTCGCCGGCGTGAAGATCGGCGTCCAGGGCTCGACCATCCACGAGGACTATGCCCGCGCCAAGTGGCCCAAGGCCGAGGTCGTGACCTACGCCACCCAGGACGAGGCCAATGCCGACCTGGTGGCCGGCCGCGTCGACCTGGTGATGGCCGACTCGGTGGCGCTCGACGAAGGCTTCCTGAAGACCGACGCCGGCAAGGGCTTCGTCTTCCTGGGCGACGACTACAACGATCCCAAGTACCACGGCGAGGGCGCCGGCATCGCCATCCGCAAGGGCGAGCAGGACCTGGTGGATGCCTTCAACAAGGCGATCCAGCAGATCCGCGCCGACGGCACCTACAAGGCCATCAACGACAAGTACTTCGCCTACGACGTCTACGGACCGGAGAGCTGAGGTCTTGATCGTCCGCTAGCTGCGACGCCGCCGTCCGCGCCCTTCGGGCCCGGGCGGCGGCGTCCATCGTTTCCGGGGTCCCATGATGTTCGACTACAAGGGCTATGCCTGGGTCTTCTGGGAAGGTGTGCAGATCACCCTGCTGGCCGGCCTCGCCACCATCCCCGTGGCCCTGGCGCTGGGGCTGCTGGGCGCCTGGGGCAAGCTCTCGCGCAATGGCCTGGCCCGCGCGATCGCCAACACCTACACCACCGTGGTGCGCGGCTCGCCCGAGCTGGTGCTGATCATCCTGGTCTACTATGGCCTCACCATCGCGCTGCAGGACACGGTCGCGGCGCTCACCGGCGATGATTCCGCCATCGACATCCCGCGCTTCCCGGCCGGCGTCATCACGCTCGGCCTGATCTACGGCGCCTTCGCGACCGAAGTGTTCCGCGGCGCCTACCAGTCGGTCGACCGCGGCCAGATCGAGGCCGCCATGGCCTATGGCATGAACCGCAAGCAGGTTGCGACGCGCGTGCTGCTGCCGCAGATGTGGCGCTTCGCGCTGCCGGGCCTGGGCAATCTCTGGATGGTGCTGATCAAGGCCACATCGCTGATGTCGATCATCCAGCTGCCCGAGCTGATGCGCATGGCCGACGTGGCGGCGCGCGCCGTGCGCCTGCCCTTCACCTTCTTCCTCACCGCCTCGTTCATCTATCTCGGCATCACCATCGTCTCGATCGTCGCGCTGCAACGGGCCGAGCGCTGGGCGGCGCGCGGCGTACGCCGGGCCTGACGGGGGGGACGGACATGGCACTCTTCACCCTGCTCGAGAATCACGTCGCCTTCTTCCACGACACGGTGCGCCCGGCGCTCGACGGCGCCTGCGCCGCGGTGCAGGGCGGCCTCACCTCGGTCCTGGGCGAGCAGAGCGCGGTGGCGAACCACTTCTGCCGCTTCGTCGAGGGCGCCTGGGTGACGCTGGAGATCACCGTCACCGCGCTGGTCATCGGCCTGGTGCTGGCGCTGCCGGTGGCGCTGGCGCGGCTGTCGCGCAATCCGCTGCTGAGGTGGCCGGCCTTCGCCTACATGTTCTACTTCCGCGGCACGCCGCTGCTGGTGCAGATCTTCCTGGTCTACTACGGTGCCGGCCAGTTCTCCGCCGAGCTGCGCGACTGGGGCCTGTGGAACGGCTTCTTTCGCGAGGCCTACTTCTGCGCCGTCTTCACCCTGGTGCTGAACACCACGGCCTATTCGGCCGAGATCATCCGCGGTGGCATCCAGAACGTGCCCTTCGGCGAGGTCGAGGCGGCGCGCGCCTGCGGCATGTCGGGATCGCTGCTCTATCGCCGCATCATCCTGCCCAAGGCGGCGCGCATCGCCCTGCCGGCCTATTCGAACGAGGTGGTCTTCCTGTTCCAGGCGACCTCGCTGGTCTCGGTCATCACGCTGCTGGACCTGACCGGGGTGGCGCGCGACGTGATCGCGGATACCTTCCGCACGTTCGAGGTCTGGAGCTTCACGCTGCTCTGCTACCTGGCCATCAGCTACCTGATCTTCTGGCTGTTCAAGCGGCTGGAACGGCGGCTGATGCGGCACCTGCAGCGGCGGCCCGCAGCGCAGCCGGCGCGGGCGGCGGCCTAGGAGGGGCTGGACCCGGCGCGGCGGCTCTGCTGCAATCGGCGACGGACAGGGAAGGACGGACCCATGCGCAGCGGCCTCTGGATCGGACTGGTCGGCGTCGTCATCGCCGCGATCTTCCTCGGCTTCCTGGCCGTCAAGCTGGGCGATATCCCGCTGATCATCGTCTGCGGCATCGGTATCGTGCTGATGGTCACGGCCTTCTGGCGGGACGAGGCGGGCAACGGCCCGTCCAGCTAGAGCATTTTCGAGCGAAGCGGGCGCCGGTTCGCGTCAAGAAAATGCGTGCAATCAATAGGTAGCGAGAGCGGTTCGATTCAATCAGAAGCGAGACCGCTCTAGCCCTTGGCCTTGCGCCGCCGGGCCGGCTTGGCCGGCGCCGTCACCTGCTTGATCAGCCAGTCGGCATGCCGCAGCAGGCGCGCGTCGTCGTTCATCCCGCCGACGAGCTGCGCGCCGATCGGCAGGCCGTGGGCGCCCGCCAGGATCGGCAGCGACACGGCCGGCAGGCCCAGCAGCGACCAGGTGGTGCAGTAGAGCGGATCGCCGGTGGAGCCGAGGCCCTTGGGCGCCTCGCCCTTGGCCGCCGGCGTCAACACCGCGTCGAAGCCGGCGAACAGCTCTTCCATCTCACGCTGCATCGCCGCGCGGGCCGCCTGGGCGGCATGGTACTGCACGGCGGTGACAGTGCGGCCTTCGTCCAGCAGGGCATTGATCTGATCGCTCATCTGGTCGCGGCCCTTGCGCTGCGCGCCGCCCAGGTTGTGGGCGATCTCGCTCAGCATGATGCGGCGCAGCAGCTCCCAGGCCTCGCCGAAGATCGGCGGCAGCGTCACCGCCTCGGCGGCGGCGCCAAGCTGCGCCACCAGTTCGTCGAATGCGGCCTTGCCGTCGGCGTCCATCTCCGCCCAGCGGTGCGTGCGCACCACGGCGATCGAGGGCGTGACGCGGCTGCCGCCGGCCAGCACGCGACGGAAGTCGGGCGCCGCGAAGGGGCGGGTCGCCGGGTCGGCTGGGTCGTCGCCCACCAGCACCTCGGCGGCGAGCGCGAGGTCCGCCAGCGAACGGGCGAAGCAGCCGAGCTGGTCGAGGCTCGGCGCGGTGCTGAGCACGCCGCCGCGCGAGACCAGCCCGAAGGAGGGCTTGAAGCCGAAGACGCCGCAGAAGGAGGCCGGGCGGATCATCGAGCCGTTGGTCTGCGTGCCCAGCGCCAGCGGCATGAGGCCCGCCGCCACGCCGGCGGCCGAGCCGGATGAGGAGCCACCCGGCGTGCGCGTCACGTCGTGCGGATTGACCGTGGCGCCGGGATGCACGAAGGCGAACTCGGTGGTCACGGTCTTGCCCAGGATCACCGCGCCGGCGGCGCGCAGGCGGCGCACCACCGTGGCGTCCCGGTCCGGGCGCCGGCCGCGATAGAGCGGGCTGCCCCACTCGGTCGGCAGGTCGGCGGTGTCGATGATGTCCTTGAGGCCCACCGGCAGCCCGAAGAGCGGCCCCAGCGGCAGCCCGTGGCGCTTGCGCTCGTCCAGCGCCCGCGCCTGGGCCAGCGCCCGCTCCGGGTCGAGGCAGGCGAAGGCCTTCAGCGTCGGCTCCTGCGCCGCGACGCGGGCAAGGCAGCTCTCCGTCACCTGGACGGCGGTGATCTCGCCCGCCGCCAGGCGCTCCGCCAGCTCGCTGGCGGTCAGGGCCCAGAGGTCCGTCATTCTACCGCCCGTAAAGCTGGTCCGGCAGCCAGAGCGCGATCTCGGGCAGGACGTAGACCGTGACCATGGCCAGGAAGACCATGAAGACGAAGGGCAGGGCGCCACCGAAGATCTGCGTCAGGCGGATGTGCGGTGGCGACACGCCCTTCAGGTAGTAGGCGGCCATGGCCATGGGCGGTGTGTTGAACGAGGTCTGGATGTTCAGTGCCACCAGGATGCCGAAGATGATCGGGTCGATCTCGAAGACCTTCAGCAGCGGCAGGAAGATCGGCACGAAGATGATGATGATCTCGGTCCACTCCAGCGGCCAGCCGAGCAGGAAGATGATCACCTGTGCCAGGATCAGGAACATCACCGGCGAGAGGTCGAGCCCGACGACGAACTCCTCGATGACGTGGTGCCCGCCGAGGTAGGAGAAGACCGAGGAGAAGGTCCAGGAGCCGATGAAGAGGTAGCAGACCATCGCCGAGGTGCGGGCGGTGAGGTAGACCGCCTCCTTCAGCCGCTGGAAGGTCAGCGCGCGGTAGGCCGCGGCCAGGATCAGCGAGCCCAGCGCGCCGACCGCCGCCGCCTCGGACGGCGTCGCCAGCCCGAGGAGGATGGCGCCCAGCACCGAGAGAATCAGCACCGCCAGCGGGAAGAACGAGGTCAGCAGCAGCAGCAGCACCTGGCCGAAGGGCTTGTCGGCTTCCGAGGCCGGCAGCTTGGGGCAGAGCTTCGGGTTCAGCACCGCACGGGTGATGACGTAGATGATGTAGAGGCCGGCCAGCATGAAGCCCGGCAGCATGGCGGCGGCGTAGAGCTTCACCACCGAGATGCCGGCCGTGGCGCCGTAGAGAATCAGCAGGATCGAGGGCGGGATCAGGATGCCGAGGCAGCCGCCGGCGCAGATCACGCCGGCCGAGAGCTTCGGGTCATAGCCCGCCTTCAGCATGGCCGGGAAGGCCAGCAGGCCCATCAGCGTCACCACCGCGCCGACGATGCCGGTGGCCGTGGCGAAGAGCGCGCAGGTGATCAGCGTCGCCACCGCCAGCGAGCCCGGCACGCGCCGGGCCGCCACCTGGATGGCGCCGAACAATCGGTCGAGGATGTTGGCGCGTTCCACCACATAGCCCATGAAGAGGAACAGCGGCACCGCGACCAGCGTGTCGTTCGACATGACGTCGTAGGTGTTGGTGACGAGCAGATTGAAGATCCGCTCGTCCATCGCGTAGTAGCCGAAGAAGATGCCCATCGCCATCAGGGTGAAGGCGATGGGAAAGCCCAGCAGGATGATGAAGATGAACAGGCCGAGCATCAGGATGCCGACTTCCGCGTCGCTCATGGCTCAGCCCTCCCCCGCCTGCTGTCGTCGTGCCTGGTCCTCGTGCTCGTGCAGGATGGCCGATTCCATCTCTTCCACGTCGGCCAGGCGCTGCGGCCAGCGGCCGGTCTTCAGGCAGATGAGGCAGCGCAGGATCTCGGCCAGGCCCTGGATCACCAGGAAGAAGCCGGCGATCGGGATCAGCGTCTTCGAGGGATAGATCGGGATGTTGGCCGGCGAGTAGACGCTGACCTCGCCATAGCGCCAGGACTGCAGGGCATAGGGGATGCCGTACCAGACCAGCGCCAGGATGCCCGGCAGCAGGAAGGTGAGGTAGAGCACCAGGTCGATCGCCGCCTGCACCCGCGGCGGGAAGAGGCGGTAGATCACGTCGCCGCGCACGTGGCCGTTGCGCGACAGGGTGTAGGCGCCGGCCATGAGGAAGAGCGCGCCGTACATGATGTAGCTGATGTCATAGGCCCACGAGGTCGGCGCCCGCAGCACGTAGCGCACGAAGACCTCGTAGCTGGTCGCCAGGGTCAGCACGATGATGCACCAGCCGAAGGCCTTGCCGACGCCGGCCGACAGGCGGTCGATCTGGATCAGGAACTTTTCCATCGAGAGGGGCCCCCGCGAGGAACCGCCGCGCCCGCGGCGTTACAGGAAGGTGGCGCCGGGCGAGAAGAGTCCTGCCCGGCGCCTCCAGGGATCACGCGGCTTCGCTCAGCCGAAGTAGTGGTGATAGGCGGCCTTGAAGTCGGCGGCGTTGTTGATGTCGTAGTACACGACACGCTTCGCCCATTCGCGCTGCGAGGCCATGACGCGCTTCATGAACTCGTCCTGCTCCATGCGCGCGACCAGCACGTCCCAGGCCTTCACCTGGGCGTCGAACACGTCCTGCGGGGTGCGCACCACCTTGACGCCGTCCTCGTTGATCAGCGCCTGCAGGTCGGTCGAATAGTAGTCTTGCGCCTTCCATTCGTTGGCCGAGGACGCGGCCTCCGCGGCGTACTTCAGGATCGCCTGGTGCTCGGCCGGCAGCGAGTCGTACTTGGTCTTGTTGAACATGATCTCGAAGAATTCCATCGCCTGATGGTACGAGCCCATCATGTAGATCTTGGCGACGTCCTGCGCGCCGAAGCGCCGGTCCGAGGTCGGGTTGTTGAACTCGAAGGCGTCGATGACGCCCTTCTCCATGGCCGGCACGATCTCGCCGCCCGGAAGCTGCGCCACCGAGCAGCCGAGTTCCTGCATCAGGTCGGCGGCCAGGCCCACGGTGCGGTACTTCAGGCCCTTGAGATCGGCCGCGCTGGTGATCTCCTTCTTGAACCAGCCGAGCGGCTGGGTCGGCATCGGCATGGCGAAGAAGCCGACGATGTTGAGGCCGAGGATCTTCTGCACCAGCTCGACATAGAGCTCGTAGCCGCCGCCGCGATGGATCCAGCCCAGCGCCTGGTTGGCGGTATAGCCCCACACCGGGCCCGAGCCGAAGAGCGAAGCGGCCTTGTTCTTGCCGTACCAGTAGACCGGCACGGTGTGCGCGCCGTCGAGCACGCCGTCATGCACCGCGTCCTGCACCGAGAAGGGCTTCACCACGGCGCCGCCCACCAGGTACTCGATCTTCAGGCGCCCGCCGGCCATCGCGTTGACGCGGTCGACGTAGTCCATCGCCATTTCGTTGAACACGTCCTGGGCGCCCCAGGAGCCCTGCATCTTCAGGACCACGGTCTCGGCGCGCGAGACGTTCGGCATGGCGACGCTGCCGGCGGCGGCGCCGGCGGTGGCCAGGCCGGCCAGCTTGATGAACCGGCGCCGCGAGGGCTTGGCCGGGGTAGCAGACAGCTTCCTCTGCTTGCTCATAGAGTCTCCTCCCATTGCGTTGATTTTTTCCCGGCCGCGCAGTCACGCATCCGGGCGCCGTTTCTTGCCGGTCGTTGGACCCCCCGAGGCCCTGTTCGCCGCGGCGCTGAACACATGTTCGGCAGAACCGGCGTCGCGGATCAAGGAAATCCGCACGCCGCAACGCAGCGCGATTATCGCCCCGTGGCAGTGGCCCGCGGCCCGGGCGGAGAGGGGCCGCCGGCCGCCGCCGCCTCCGCTGCCTCCGCGGGGCGTCCCGCGGCGGCCAGGCAGCGCCGGCGCAGCGCCAGGATCTCGGCCTCGGTCATGTCCTCCAGCCGGATGAAGCGATTCTCGCCGGCCCCGGCCCGGATCAGCTCGTCCAGCTTGGCCTGGATCGCCAGCCCGTCGCGGTTCTGCGTGTTCTGCAGGATGAAGACCATGAGGAAGGTGATGATCGTGGTCGAGGTGTTGACCACGAGCTGCCAGGTTTCCGAGTAGTCGAAGACGGGGCCGCTGGCCGCCCAGCCGAGGATCGCCACGCACGCGATCGTGAAGGTCAGGGGGCGTCCGGCGGCATGCGCGACGCCATGGGAAAAGCGGGTGAAGCGATCGCGCTGGGCCATGACCTACCTCCATAACGCGCGAAGGAAACGCCCGGCCCTGGGGCGGGTTCCGCTCGGCGCGATGGGGAAGGGGGCAGGCGAAGGTTCAGGCGGCGCTGGTGGAGCTGGACGGAATCGAACCGACGACCTCCTCATTGCGAACGAGGCGCTCTCCCAACTGAGCTACAGCCCCAGTCGCCGCAGGCGCGGGACTATGTCCAGGCACCCCCGCACTGTCAAGCGGCGGCGGCGGGCCGGATGCCGCAGCCTTGCGGGCCCCCGCCCGGGCCACTACGTTCGCCCGCGGAACCAGGACAGACCGGGCCGGACATGGATTCTCTGAACGTCGTGCTGCACCCCCTGCTGAAGGTGCTCTACTACGCCATCGACATCTACATCTGGCTGCTGATCGCCATGGCCATCCTGTCCTGGCTGGTGGCCTTCGACGTGCTGAACCGCCACAGCCAGTTCGTCCGCACCGTGGGCCAGTTCCTCTGGCGCGTCACCGAGCCGGCGCTGCGCCCGATCCGGCGCCTGCTGCCCAACCTCGGCGGCATCGACATCTCGCCGGTGATCCTGATCCTGATCCTCTTCTTCCTGCAGCAGGTGATCGTCGAGCTGCTGGTCCGCACCTCGGTATGAGCGCGCAGCTCCCGCCCTGGCGCCCGGTCGCCGGCGGGCTGGAGCTGGCGCTGAAGGTGATTCCCGGCGCCCGCCGTGCCGGCCTCGCCGGGCTGGAGCCGACCGCGGCCGGCGGCCAGGCGCTGAAGCTCAAGGTCCAGGCGCCGCCCGAGGACGGGCGCGCCAACGCCGCCGTGCTGGCCTTCCTGGCCGCGGCGCTGGCGCTGCCCAAGGGCGCGGTCACCCTGGTCGAGGGCGAGCGCGACCGGCGCAAGCGGGTGCGCCTGGCCGGCGATCCGACGGCGCTGGCCGCGCGCCTGGCCGCCCTGGTGGCGTCGTGCTGAGCCTCTTTCTGGCCGCTCCCGGCGCATCGCCGCCGGGGCGGGACGGCATCATGCCGGGCATTCGACAAGACGAGAGACAGCGAGGGGAGTACCACCCATGAGCGCCAAGGTGATCGACGGCAAGGCCTTCGCGGCCGGCCTGCGCGAGCGCATCGGCAGGGAAGTCGCGCGGCTGAAGCAGGCGGGCGGCTTCACCCCCGGCCTCGCCGTGGTGCTGGTGGGCGAAGACCCGGCCAGCCAGGTCTACGTGCGCTCCAAGGGCAAGTCGACGGTCGAGGTCGGCATGAACTCCTTCGAGCACAAGCTGGACGCCGCCACGCCCGAGGCCGAACTCCTGGCCCTGGTCGACACGCTGAACAAGGACCCGGCGGTGCACGGCATCCTGGTGCAGCTGCCGCTGCCCAGGCACATCGACGAGGCCAAGGTGCTGGCCGCCATCGTGCCGGAGAAGGACGTCGACGGCTTCCACGTGGTCAACGCCGGCAAGCTGGCGACCGGGGCGAAGGACGCCATCGTGCCCTGTACGCCGCTCGGCTCGCTCATGCTGCTGAAGGACACGCTGGGCGACCTGACGGGCAAGAGCGCGGTGGTGGTCGGGCGCAGCAACATCGTCGGCAAGCCCATGGCGCAGCTGCTGATCAAGGAGAGCTGCACCGTCACGGTGGCGCACTCCAAGACCCGCGACCTGCCCGCCGTGGTGCGCGGCGCCGACATCGTGGTGGCCGCGGTCGGCCGGGCCGAGATGGTCAAGGGCGACTGGATCAAGCCCGGCGCCACGGTGATCGACGTCGGCATCAACCGCGTCACCGGCGCCGACGGCAAGGGCAAGCTGGTCGGCGACGTGGACTATGCGAGCGCGGCCCAGGTCGCCGGCGCCATCACGCCGGTCCCCGGCGGCGTCGGCCCCATGACCATCGCCTGCCTGCTGGCCAACACCCTGATCGCCGCCTGCCGCGCGAAGGGGCTGGCGGAGCCGAAGCTGTAGTTTTCCCCTCTCCCCGCCGCGGGAGAGGGTACCGAGCGAGCGTAGCGATGCGAGGTGGGTGAGGGGGGTCGGTGCGACTTTCTCCAGCCGCACCGACCCCCCTTATCCGGCTCGCTTCGCTCGCCACCTTCTCCCTTCGGGGGAGAAGGGGACTGCTATTCCTCCTCGTCGTCCTCGGCTTCCGGCTTCGGCGGCTTCCAGCTGCCGCCGGGCAGGGTCAGCTTGATGACGCCCTTGATCGGCTTGGCGGCGTCGACCGGCCGGCCCTTGCGCAGGATCTCGATCTCGCCCTTGCGGGCCAGGGCGCGGGCCTGCTCGTTCACCGCCTGCAGGTAGCGGTGCCAGGCGTTCGGCGGGTCGCTGGGCTTGCGGCGATCGGCGGCGATGGCATGGGCCACGTCGAGCGGGCGCACGGCGTTGTTGAGGCCCGCGGCTGTCACCAGCTCCAGGATCTTCAGGGCGACCGGGTCGCGCTTCGGCTTGTTCTCGTCCGTCATGGACGAGGTGCTAGCACGCGCCCGCGACCTTTTCGAGGTGGACGCGACCCCGGCGCCCTGTGGAGAATCGCCGCCCATGTGGAGCGAGCTGACCGACCTCATGGCCGCCACGGCCGCCTTCGTCATCGGGCACTTCGTGCTCTCGGCGCGGCCGATCCGCGACTCGCTGGTGCAGCAGCTGGGCGAAGGGCGCTTCCGCGGGCTCTATTCCCTCTTCGCCCTGGCGGCCTTCACCTGGATGATCCTGGCCTACCGCCGTGCCGCCTACGTCGAGGTCTGGCTGCCGCCGGACTGGACGCGCTGGATCCCCATCGCGCTGATGCTGCCGGCCTGCCTGCTGGCGGTCGGCGGCCTCACCCAGCGCTCGCCGACCCTGGTGGGCGGCGAGGCCGCGCTGGCCGGCAGCGTCGTGCGCCCGGCTGCCGGCTTCCTCTCGATCAGCCGCCACTGCTTCCTCAACGCCACCGCGCTCTGGGCCCTCGGCCACCTGGCGGCGAACGGCGACGGCGCCTCGATCATCCTGATGGGCGGCGTCCTGCTGCTGTCCATCGGCGGCATGGCGCACATCGACGCCCGCCGCGCCCGCAGCCTGGGGGCCGCCTGGGGGCCGGTGCAGCTCACCACCAGCCGCCTGCCCTTCCTGGCCCTGGCCCAGGGACGCTGCACCCTCGACTGGCGCGGCATCGGCTGGTGGCGGCCGCTGGCCGGCCTCGCCCTCTATGCCCTGCTGATCGGCGCGCACCCGCACGTCATTGGCGTGCCGGTGCTGCCCCAGGTCTCGCTGCCTTAGGGGTTACTTCACCTCGCGCTGCTTGTTCAGCAGGCGCAGGCGCAGCGCGTTCAGCTTGATGAAGCCCTGGGCGTCGTGCTGGTCATAGACCGCGTCCTCCTCGAAGGTGACGTGGGCCAGCGAGTAGAGCGAGTAGGGGCTCTTGCGCCCCTGCACCACGACATTGCCCTTGTAGAGCTTCAGGCGGACCGTGCCGGTCACGTACTCCTGGCTCTTGTCGATCAGCGCCTGCAGCATCTCGCGCTCGGGGCTGAACCAGAAGCCGTTGTAGATCAGCTCGGCATAGCGCGGCATCAGCTCGTCCTTCTGGTGCATCGCGCCGCGCTCCAGCGTGATCTGCTCCATGGCGCGGTGCGCCACCGACCAGATGGTGCCGCCCGGCGTCTCGTAGACGCCGCGGCTCTTCATGCCGATGAAGCGGTTCTCCAGCAGGTCCAGGCGGCCGATGCCGTTATCGCCGCCCAGCTTGTTGAGGCGCGTCAGCAGCGCGGCGGGCGACAGGCGCTCGCCGTTGACCGCGACGGGGTCGCCCTTCTCGAAGTCGATCTCGATGACGGTCGGCGTGTCGGGCGCCTTCTCCGGGTCGACGGTGCGGGAATAGACATAATCCGGCGGCGTCTCCCAGGGGTCCTCCAGCACCTTCCCCTCGGCGGAGATGTGCAAGAGGTTGGCGTCGACCGAGAAGGGCGCCTCGCCGCGCTTGTCCTTGGCGATGGGGATCTGGTGCTCCTCGGCGAAGGCGATCAGGCGCGTGCGGCTGGTCAGGTCCCACTCGCGCCAGGGGGCGATGATCTTGATGTCGGGCTTCAGCGCGTAGTAGCTCAGCTCGAAGCGCACCTGGTCGTTGCCCTTGCCGGTGGCGCCGTGGGCCACCGCGTCGGCGCCGACCTTCCTGGCGATCTCGATCTGGCGCTGGGCGATCAGCGGCCGGGCGATCGAGGTGCCGAGCAGGTAGACCCCCTCGTAGACCGCGTTGGCACGGAACATCGGCATGACGAAGTCCCGCACGAAGGTCTCGCGCAGGTCCTCGATGAAGATGTTCTCGGGCTTGATGCCGAGCAGCAGCGCCTTGTTGCGCGCCGGCTCCAGTTCCTCGCCCTGGCCCAGGTCGGCGGTGAAGGTCACGACCTCGCAGTCGTAGGTCGTCTGCAGCCACTTCAGGATCACCGAGGTGTCGAGGCCGCCGGAATAGGCCAGCACCACCTTCTTCACCGCACCGGACTTCGCCATGGCACACACCCTCCGCATCAGAAGCGGCGTGGTGATAGGCGATGGCGCCAGATGGGGCAAGGGCGGGGGGAGCGAGGGCGGCGCCCCGTCGCGGCCCCCGTGGACCCCGGCCGGGCGCGGGCGTAGGCTGGCGGCCTCGGCGACCTTGTGGACTCTCTGCCCTGGAGGGTTGCCATGCCGCTGCCCGATAGCCTGCCCTGGAACCACGGTTTCGTGCGCTCGCGCCAGGCCTGGGCGCTGCTGCCGCAGGCCGGCCGCGACCGGATCGACTGGGGCGGCGTCAGGGTCGCGCACCTCGACACCGGCTATACCTTCCACCCGGCCTTCGGCTTTCCCGATCCGCCGGACGGCCTCAAGCCCGGCGCCACCAGCGCCATCATCGTGCAGGACGGCGGCGACTTCCTGGAGCCGGCGCGCGGCACCGCCTTCGACCCGCTGGAGGCCTTCGCGCCGATCCTCAAGGTCGAGCTGCAGCCGCGCGGCCACGGCACCTTCTCCGGCAGCGTGCTGGCCGGCCGCGACCCCAAGGCCGATTTCTACGGCGTCGCGCCGGGCCTGCCGCTGGTCTCGCTGCGCGTCACCAACGGCAGCGTGCTGCTGGGCCACCGCGCCCAGGCAACGGCCGACGCCCTGAACGCGGTGGCCCTGGGCGGCCTGGCGCCGGTCGTGAACATCTCGGTCGGCACCCCGGCCGAGCATCCGCGCATCCGCGCCGCGATCAACCGCGCCTATGAGGCCGGCATCATCGTGGTGGCGGCCGGCGGCCAGATCATCGGCGAGGTCGTCTTCCCCTCGCGCTACGGCCGCGCCGTCTCGGTCGGCGGGGTGCGGCGCCAGGTGGCGCAGGGCCGGGTGCAGTTCCGCATCTATGCCCGCTACTCCGACTACCGCCTGATCGACGTCTGGGCCCCGGCGGCGCCGATCCGCCGCGGCCATGTCGAGCCCGCCGGGACCCACGCCGGCCCCTATCGCACCGGCTACTTCGACGCCGCCGACGGCACCACCTATGCCACCACCCACGTCACCGCCGCCGCCGCCCTCTGGCTGCGCCTGCGCGGGGCGGAGATCGACGCCAAGTACGGCCCGGGCTGGCCGCGCGTGGAGGCCTTCCGCAAGCTGCTGCGCGACCCGGCGGTCTGCTTCTCGCGCCTCTCCGACGCCGAGCGCGGCGAGCTGGGGCCGCTGTTCGGGCATACGCCCTGCCTGGACCTGCCGCGCCTGCTGCGGGCGCCGCTGCCGACGGTGGGGCCGGGCGACAAGGCGCCGGTGCAGCGCTCCTGAGGTGCGGCGGCCCTGACGCGCCCGGTCACAAAGGATTCGCTTGCCGAGAGCCCCCGGAAAATTGAATGATCGTTCAGAAATTGAACGGGAGGGCAATGAAATGGGCGGGCGATTCTCCAAGGCGCTGCTGGGCGCGACCATTCTGGCGGCCGGTCTCTGGGGCGGCGCGGCGGCGGCCGAACCGGCGCGGATCAAGGTCATGATCTTCAACATCTGGCTGGGCGGCGACCAGGTCTCCCTGGCCAAGACGCTGGAGGCGATCCGCCAGGCCGATCCCGACGTGGTCCTGCTGCAGGAGGCCATGACCAACACCCGGATGATCGCCGACCGCCTGGGCTACGACTTCGCCTCGCCGCGCCAGCACCTGCTCTCGCGCTTCCCCATCCTCGACGCCGGCCAGCCGGTGGGCCAGGACTACAGCCTGCTCGAGGTGACGCCCGGCCGTTTCGTCGCCGTGGCCAACGTGCACCTGGACTGGACCGAGTACGGCCCCTACGCCGCGCGCGACGGCCAGACTGCGGAGGCGATCCTCGCCGTCGAGACCGACCTGCGCCTCTCCGGCATCCAGCCCTGGCTGGATGCGCTGGAGCCGCTGGCCGCCGCCGGCCTGCCGGTGGTGATCGGCGGCGACTTCAACTCGCCCAGCGACCTCGACTGGACAGAGGCCGCGGTCGGCACCCGCCCGCAGGTGAAGTTCCCGCTGGTCTGGCCGGCGGCGCACGCGGTCTCGGCCGCCGGCTACACCGACACCTGGCGCTCGCTGCATCCCGATCCCGTCGCCAACCCCGGCATCACCTGGTCCTGGGGCTATCCCCAGCCGCTGCTGTGGGAGGGCGAGACGCAGGACCGCATCGACCTGCTCTTCGCCCGCAACGCCACGGTGGAGGCGAGCGAGATCGTCGGCGGCGCCATGCCGGACGTCGGCATCGTGGTGACGCCCTGGCCTTCGGACCACCAGGCCGTGGTCTCCACCCTGACGGTGGAGCCGGCGCCCGCCCCGACCATGATCGCCGCGACCGAGCGCAAGGTGCATCCGGGCGAGGCGCTGCACCTGCGCTACAGCGTCGCCGGCACGCCGGACGGCCGGCTGGAGGACGGCTGGGTCGAGATCCTGGCCCCCGGCGGCAAGGTCGGCGAGTCGCTGCAGACGCTCTACAGCAACGACACCACCGACCGCATGGCGGTGCTGGAGGTCGCGACCTTCGACATGGCGCCCGGCGCCTACGACGCCGCGCTGGTCGACAAGGACGGCAACGAGCTGGCACGCACGACCTTCTGGGTCGAGGCCGAGGGGGCGAAGCCGCAGCTCGCCACCGACAAGGCCAGCTATCAGGCGGGCGAGCCCATCGTGGTGCGCCTGGAGAACGCGCCGGGCGACCGCTACGACTGGCTGGCGGTCTTCCCCAAGGGCGAGGCCGACGAGTGGAACTACTACAGCAGCGCCTACACGCTGGGCGCGATCGCCGGCCAGGTCACCATCGAGGGCGACGAAAGCCTGGAGCCCGGCGAGTACGAGGTGCGCCTGCTGGCCGACGACAGCTACCGCGCCATCGCCAAGAGCGCGAGCTTCACGGTGACGGCGAAGTAGGGGCCTCCGCCGCTTCCCGTTCGCTCTTCTTCAGCCTTTGGCTGGCGCTCTTGAGCTGGCCGCAGGCGGCGTAGATGTCCTGGCCGCGCGGCGTGCGCACCGGCGCGGCCAGGCCGGCGTCGTTGAGGATGCGGGCGAAGCGCTCGATGCGCTCGGGCAGCGAGCACTCGAAGGGCGCGCCCGGCCAGGGGTTGAAGGGGATGAGGTTGGTCTTGGCCGGGATGTCCTTGAGCAGCTGGATCAGCCCGCGCGCGTCGGCGTCGCTGTCGTTCACGCCCTTCAGCATCACGTACTCGAAGGTGATGCGCCGGGCGTTGTGCACGCCGGGATAGGCGCGGCAGGC
The DNA here is from genome assembly GCA_029781795.1 of Pseudomonadota bacterium. Classification (GTDB taxonomy): domain Bacteria; phylum Pseudomonadota; class Alphaproteobacteria; order Kiloniellales; family JACOMY01; genus JAKOWB01. The sequence goes on from JAKOWB010000133.1 coordinate 29,997, forward strand.
GGCCATCAGCTCGGCGATGGGATACTTGCGGTTCAAGGGCACGATGACGTCGCGGATCTCGTCGATCACCGCGTGCAGCGAGACCGCGAGGTTGACGCCCAGCTCCTCGCCGCAGCGCTGCATCATCGGCACCACGCCGGCGGTGGAGAGCGTGATCTTGCGCTTGGAGATGCCCAGGCCCTCGCCGTCCTTGATGATGCGGATGGCCTTGGCGACGTTCTCGTAGTTGTAGAGCGGCTCGCCCATCCCCATGAAGACGAGGTTGGTGATGTCGCGCTCCGGCCGGCTGGCCGGCCACTCGCCGAAATGGTCCTTGGCCAGCATGACCTGGCCGACGATCTCGGCCGGGCCCAGGTTGCGCACCAGGCGCTGCGTGCCGGTGTGGCAGAAGCGGCAGGTGAGGGTACAGCCGACCTGGCTGGAGACGCAGAGCGTGCCGCGCTCGTCGTCGGGGATGTGCACGGCCTCGACCTGCTGGCGGTCGTCGAACTGCAGCAGCCACTTGCGCGTGCCGTCGAAGGAGAGCTGCGCCGTGGCGACGCCGGGCCGGGCGACCTGGAAGGACTCCGCCAGCTTGGCGCGGAAGGCCTTGGAGAGGCTCGACATCTTCTCGAAGTCGGTCTCGCCCTTGTCGTAGATCCAGGAGAAGAGCTGGCGGGCGCGGAAGGCCGGCTCGCCGAGTTCGGCCACCGCCGCCGTCAGCTCCTCGCGCGTCAGCCCGACCAGGTTGCGCTTGCCCGTCGCGACGGGCGGCGCGAAGGCCTGGGCATGGAGGCTGGCGACGGGGGCGGAGGCGGACATGGGGCGCTAGATACGCTCGGGGGCCGCCGGGGGCAAGGTGTCCCCTTCTCCCCCAGCGGGAGAAGGTGGCGGCGCAGCCGTCGGATGAGGGGGGTCGGTGCGACTGGCGAGGGCAGCATAGACCCCCCCTCACCCGGCAGGCATCGCTGCGCTCGCGTGCCACCCTCTCCCGCCGGGGGAGAGGGGGAAAACCTACTCCAGCCCCATCAGCCCGCGGGCGAACTCCCTGGCGTCGAAGTCCTTCAGGTCCTCCGGTCCCTCGCCGACGCCGATCATGTGGACCGGCAGGGCGAACTGCTGCGCCAGGGCGACCAGGATGCCGCCCTTGGCGGAGCCGTCGAGCTTGGTCAGCACCAGGCCGGTGACCTTGACCAGCTCCTTGAAGGTGGCGACCTGGCTGATGGCGTTCTGCCCGGTGGTGGCGTCCAGCACCAGCAGGATGTCGTGCGGCGCGCTGGGGTCCTGCTTCTTCAGCACCCGCACCACCTTGGCCAGCTCGTCCATCAGCAGGCTCTTGTTGTGCAGCCGCCCGGCGGTGTCGATCAGCAGCAGGTCGTCGCCGGCGGCGCGCGATTCCTCCAGCGCGCGAAAGGCGAGGCCGGCGGCGTCGGCGCCCTGCTCGCCGGCCACCACCGGCACGCGGCTGCGCTCGCCCCAGATCTTGAGCTGCTCGATGGCGGCGGCGCGGAAGGTGTCGCCGGCGGCGAGGCGGAGCTTCAGCCCCTCGCCCTGGTACTGCCGCGCCAGCTTGCCGATGGTGGTGGTCTTGCCGCTGCCGTTGACGCCGACCACCAGCACGACATGCGGCTTGCGCGCCGCCTCGATCGCCAGCGGCCGGGCGACGGGCGACAGGATCTCGGCGATGTGCGCGGCCAGGGCCTCGCGCACCTCCTGGTCGGTCACGTCCTTGTCGAACTTGTCGCGCTTCAGGCGCGCCACCAGCGCCGCCGCCGTGGCGACGCCCAGGTCGGCGGCGATCAGCAGGTCCTCCAGCTCGTCCAGCGCCGCCTGGTCCAGGCGCCGCTTGGTGAAGATGGCGCCGATGCCGCCGGTCAGCTTGCTGGTCGACTTGGCCAGCCCCGCCTTGAGTTTCCTGAACCAGCTCATGCCGCCCGCTCCAGCGCCTCGGCCGTCAGCCGGCCGTCGCGAATGCCCGCCAGCCGCACGCGGGCGAGGCTGCCGGCCTGGCCCGCGACGGCGACCGGCGCGAAGTGCTCCGTGTAGCCCTGGCCGCCCTTCTCCACCAGCACCGTGGCGTCGCGGCCGACCTGCGCCGCCAGGAAGGCCGCCGCCTGCCGGGCGCCCAGGGCGCGCAGGCGCTGGGCGCGCTCCCGGCGGACCTCCATCGGCACCTGCGGCATGCGTGCCGCCGGCGTGCCGGGCCGGGCGGAATAGGGGAAGACGTGCAGCCAGGTGAGGCCGGCCTCGGCCACCAGGTCCAGCGTCCGCTGGAACGCGGCCTCGGTCTCGGTCGGGAAGCCGGCGATCAGGTCGGCGCCGAAGGCCATGCCGGGGCGCAGCGCGCGCAGCCGCGCCACGGCGGCCAGCACGTCGGCGCGGCCGTGCCGGCGCTTCATGCGCTTCAGGACGATGTCGTCGCCGGCCTGGACCGAGAGGTGCAGGTGCGGCATCAGCCGCGCCTCGCGCCCGAAGAGAGCCAGGAGCCGCGCGTCGATCTCCACCGGGTCGAGCGAAGAGAGGCGCAAGCGCGGCAGCGCGGGCACCTCGGCCAGCAGCCGCGCCACGAGGTCGCCAAGCGCCGGCCGGCCCGGCAGGTCGCCGCCCCAGCCGCCGATGTCGACGCCGGTCAGCACGATCTCCCGCGCGCCCGCCGCCACCAGGCGCCGGGCCTCGGCCACCAGGCGCGCCGCCGGGACCGAGCGGTTTTCGCCGCGGCCGAAGGGGATGACGCAGAAGCTGCAGCGGTGGTCGCAGCCCTGCTGGATCTGCAGGAAGGCGCGGCTGCGGCTGCCCAGGGTCACGGGTTCGGCCGGCGGCGGCGCGGCGAAGATGTCGCCGACGGCGTGGGCTGGCGCCTCGGCCCGCCAAGTCTCCGCCCGCAGCTTCTCGGCATTGCCGACCACGCGGTCGACCTCGGGCAGGGCGGCGTAGCGCTCGGGCGCGATTTGCGCGGCGCAGCCGGTGACGACGATCTCGGCCTCGGGCCGCTCGCGCCGCGCCTTGCGGATGGCCTGGCGGAGCTGCGCCTCGGCCTCGGCGGTGACGGCGCAGGAATTCAGCACCACGACCGCGCCGCGGCCGGCGGCGGCCAGGTGGGCGCGAATGGTCTCGGATTCGGCGGCGTTCAGGCGGCAGCCGAAGGACAGCACCGACGGCAGGCTCATGCCGCCGGCTCCACCCTTTCCGCCTCCACGTTTTCCGCGGAGGCGATCAGCTCCGGCCCCAGGCTGCCGGCGAAGGCCAGCGAGACCTCGCCCGCCATGACCACATGCTCGTCGCTCTGCCACTCGATGGTGAGCGGCCCGCCGTCCAGGTGGGTGACCACGCGCCGCCCGACCAGCCCGCGCCGCATGGCGTTGACCGCGGCGGCCGAGGCGCCGGTGCCGCAGGCCTGGGTGATGCCGACGCCGCGCTCCCACACGCGCACGCGCAGCGAGCCGTCGGGCCGCCGGCTGGCGACGCCGATGTTGGCGCGCTCGGGGAACCAGGCGTCGTGCTCCAGCCGCGGGCCGAGGCTCGCCAGGTCCACGGCCTCGGCATCGGCGACGAAGAAGGTGGCGTGCGGGTTGCCGACCGAGAGGCAGGCGGCGTCCTGCAGCGGTCCGGCGCCGAGCGGCACATGCAGCGTGTCGGCTTCGCGCGCCAGCGGCACCTGCCGCCAGTCCAGGCGCGCCGGGCCGAAGTCGACGGCGACGCGCCGCCCGCCCAGCAGGGTGCAGTCGAGCAGGCCGCCCAGCGTCTCCAGCCGCACCTCGTCGCGCCGCGCCTCCAGCCCCAGCAGCCAGGCGGCGCAGCGCGAGCCGTTGCCGCAGGCCCCGGCCTCGCTGCCGTCGGCGTTCCAGAAGCGCAGGCGGGCCAGGGCCCCCTGTCGCGCCGGCTCGATGACGATGAGCTGGTCGAAGCCGACGCCGCGGTGGCGGTCGGCGATCAGCCGCGCCGTGGCCGGCGAGGGCAGGAAGGGCCGTTCCCGGGCATCGACGATGACGAAGTCGTTGCCCAGGCCGTGCATCTTCAGGAAAGGCCGGCCCTCGGTGCTGTCCATGGCGTGGTTATAGGTGGGGGGCCGCGGGCTGTCCATCCAGCGGACCCGATGATCCGGCGGCGCGCGGCGGTCGTACCAGCAGTCTGTAACCGACCGAGGGGAACGCCGCCATGAACCAGCCCTTGCCGACCGCCAGCTTCGCCCGCGTGGCGGAGGAGGCCCTGACCAGCGGCCGCCCGACCCAGGCGGAGGCCGAGGCCGCCGTGCGCACCCTGCTGCGCTGGGCGGGCGACGATCCCGACCGCGAGGGCCTGATCGGCACGCCGGAGCGCGTGGTGCGCGCCTGGCAGGAGTTCTGCGCCGGCTACGAGGAGGATCCCCGCGCCCTGCTGGAGCGCACCTTCGAGGAGGCCGCCGGCTATGACGAGATGGTGCTGCTGCGCGACATCCGGCTGGAGAGCCACTGCGAGCACCACCTGGTGCCGATCCTCGGCAAGGCGCATATCGCCTACTGGCCGGATCGCCGCGTGGTCGGCATCTCCAAGCTGGCCCGCGTGCTCGACGCCTTCGCCCGCCGCCTGCAGATCCAGGAGGCCCTGACCGCCCAGGTGGCCGACTGCATCCAGCAGGCGCTGCAGCCCAAGGGCGTCGCCGTGCTGATCGAGGCGCAGCACTTCTGCATGACCACGCGCGGCGTGCGCAAGCCGGAGGTGGCGATGGTGACCACGCGCCTGACCGGCTGCTTCCGCGACGATGCCGCCCGCCGCAGCGAGTTCTTCCGTCTGGTCGGCCGTTAGGGCAGTCTCCGCGCCCGATGGCGTCTTCGCATCCCGATTCCTATCCCATGGCCGCGCTGGTCACTGGCGCGGCGAAGCGCATCGGCCGTGCCCTGGCGCTGGACCTCGCGGCGCAGGGCTTCGCCGTGGCGGTGCACTACAACGAGAGCGCGGCCGAGGCGGCGGCGGTGGTGGCGGCGATCGAGGCCGCCGGCGGCCGGGCCGCGGCGGTGCAGGCCGACCTGGGCGACGAAGCGGCGATGCAGGCGCTGGTGCAGCGCGCCGTCCGCGCGGTCGGGCCGCTGGGCCTGCTGGTCAACAACGCCTCGGTCTTCGACTTCGACGACGTCGAGAGCGCGACGCGCGAGACCTGGGATCATCACATCGAGCCCAACCTGCGCGCGCCCCTGGTGCTGACCCAGCGCTTCGCCGAGCAGCTGCCGGCCGGGGCCGGCGGCCTGGTGGTCAACATGCTGGACGCGCGCGTGCTGCACCCCAGCCCGCGCTATCTCTCCTACACCGTCACCAAGATCGCGCTCTGGTCGCTGACCCAGAGCCTGGCGCAGGCCCTGGCGCCGCGCATCCGCGTCAATGCCATCGGCCCCGGCCCGGTGCTGCCGCCGCGCGGCCAGACCGAGGCCGAGTTCGCGGCCCGCACCACCCGCCTGCCGCTCGGCCGGCCCGCCGCCCTGGCCGAGATCACCGCCGCCCTGCGCTTCCTCATCGCCGCCAAGTCGGTCACCGGCCAGCTCCTCGCCCTCGACGGCGGCGACCACCTGGCGACCTTCAAGAAGGGCGTGGTGCGCCTTCCCCCCTCTCCCCTGGCGGGAGAGGGTGCCGCGCGAGCGTAAGCGAGGCGAGGCGGGTGAGGGGGGTCTATGCGACTCCCGCCACCGACATAGACCCCCCTCATCCGGCCGCTGCGCGGCCACCTTCTCCCGCTGGGGGAGAAGGGGAAACCTACGCCTCCCACGCCATTCCCTTGTCCAGCGGGTAGATCGGTCGCCTCACGCGGCTGAAGGGGAACTTCGTCAGGTCGCCGGTGGAGAGGCCGCCGCCGTCGCAGAGCACGATCCTGCCGGCGATGGGCGCGAAGGCCGCGCGGAAATGCTGCTGGCTCTTCAGCGCGACGGCGCGCTTGGTCTCGGGCACGATGCCGAAGGCCTTGAACTGCTGCAGGTCGAGCATCTGGCCGGGGTTGGTCACCACCAGGATCTCGATGCCGCCGACCTTGAGGGTCGCGGTGGGGCCGTAGCAGAGGCGCTGGCCGCCGGCCATGGGGCCGTCGCCGGTGAACCAGCCGTCGAAGGTGCCGAGCAGCGTGGCGGTCAGTGCCAGCGGCGGGCCGCCGAAGCGCGGGTCGGTCTTGCCGCCCAGCATCACCTGCACGGTGGACCCGGCCGCCTGGCCCTGCAGCGCCGCCGCCGTCTCGCGGTCGACCATCGGACCGAAGCAGGCGTTCTCGACGCCAAGGTCCAGCATGGCCTTGAGCAGCGAGGGCGCGTCGCCATAGGCGCCGGCGCCGGGATTGTCGCCATAGTCGCCGATCACCAGCGGCCTCTCGCCGCGCCAGTCGCGCGCCAGCGCCGCGGCCTCAGCCGGCGTCAGCATGTCGGGGTCGAAGCCGGCATCGCGGCCGGCCCAGATCTCGGCGGCGAGGCGGCGGGCGAAGGGACGGTGGTCGCTGTTCGCCTCGGCCGTCACCAGCACGGTCGGCCCCATCTCGTGGATGTCGGCGGCGGCGAAACCGCCATTGATCGAGACGGCATAGACGCCGTCCCGGGTCTCGTAGTCGCGCGCCTGCCGCGCCCATTCGATCATCGGCCCGGCATCGGTGCGCAGGCCGGTCGGCTCCTCCAGCAGCGGCACG
>JAKOWB010000142.1 GCA_029781795.1 Pseudomonadota bacterium
GTCTCGTCGATCACCAGGCCCTCGACCTGGTTGAACATGGGGCTGTGGGTCGCGTCGTGGTCGCTGCGGAAGGTGCGGCCGGGGCAGATGATGCGGATCGGCGGCTTCTCGGCCAGCATGGTGCGGATCTGCACCGGCGAGGTGTGGGTGCGCAGCACCTTGCGGCGGCCCTCGGCGTCGGGCCGCAGGTAGAAGGTGTCGTGGTCCTGGCGGGCCGGGTGGTCCTCCGGGATGTTGAGCGCGGTGAAGTTGTTGAAGTCGTCCTCGATGTGCGGCCCCTCGGCCCAGCGGAAGCCCATCTCGCCGAAGATGGCGACCAGTTCCTCGATGGTCTGGCTGATGGGGTGCAGGTGGCCGACGGCGAAGGGCCGGGCCGGCAGCGAGACGTCGACGCGCTCGGCCTCCAGCCGGGCGGCCAGCGCCGCCTCGCCGAGGGCGGCCTTGCGTGCTTCCAGCGCGGCCTCGACCGCGCCCTTGACCTCGTTGATCGCCTGGCCGGCGGCCTTGCGCTGTTCGGGCGGCAGGGCGCCCAGGGTCTTCAGCGCCTCGGTGACGCGGCCCCTCTTGCCGAGCGCCGCGACGCGCACGGCCTCGAGGGCGGCGAGGTCGCCCGCCTGGGCGACCTCGGCCAGAATGCTCGTCTTGAGTTCCGCCAGATCCTGCATCGGATTTCCCTGGTGCGTAAGGACAGCACCGCCCTCGCCGCCTGGCGGGCGCGGCGCGGGACTAAGGCAGCGTCAGCCGGAAAGGATTACTTGGCCAGGGCCGCCTGAGCCCGCTCGACCAAGGCCTTAAACGAGGCCGGCTCGCGTGCCGCGATGTCGGCCATCACCTTGCGGTCCAGCTCGATCCCGGCCTTCTTCAGCCCGGCGATGAAGCGGGAATAGGTCAGGCCGTGCTCGCGCACGCCGGCATTGATGCGCTGGATCCACAGGCCGCGGAAGTTGCGCTTCTTGTTGCGGCGGTCGCGGTAGGCGTAGCGCAGCGCCTTTTCGACGCGCTCGATCGCCGGCCGGATGTTGGTGGAGGAACGACCCCGGTAGCCCTTGGCCAGGCCCAGGATCTTCTTGTGACGGGCGTGGGACGTGGTGCCCCGCTTGACGCGTGCCATCTGCGTTGCTCCTTGGGATCAGCCGTTGGGCAGGAAGTGCTTGCGGACGACGCGCGCGTCGCCCTCGAACAGCACGGTGGTGCCGCGCGCCTTGCGCTTCATCTGCTTGGGCTTGCTGATGAGGCGGTGGCGCTTGTGCGCCACGGCGGCCAGGACCTTGCCGGTACCGGTGATCTTGAAGCGCTTCTTGGCGCCGCTCTTGGTCTTCATCTTTGGCATTTCGGTTCCTTTCGGTTGGAGTGTTGCCGTCCAAGGGCCACCCAGGCATGCCAAAGCCCGGCGACCGCTCCAGAAGGACGGCAAGGCGCGGGGTTATAGGGGGGAGAAGGGAGAAAGGCAAGAGATGACGTCAGCCCGCTGATCCAGCCCGTAACTCCCGTAGAATGCTCGTCATTACAGGCGGGCAGACCGCATTTCCGAGAAGTTTGATTTGATCTCGTCGAGAGTGTCCCGCCAAGTGATGATCCATCGGGAATCCCATCGCCCGCTGAAGTTCAGGCACTTGCAGCATGCGGATGGTGTGGTAATCCCCATAAGACCTCACCAGAGCAAAGCGATCTAGAGTGGTAACCGTTCTCAGTGGGTCATCCAATCGCTGAAATCCCCCCGCGCCATCGCTACCGTAGTAGACCATCAGAAAATCTTGATCTCGTCCCAATGCGCGAACGGCACGTTCGAACCGCTCGGTCGTCCGTTTGGCGTAACGCGATGGGTCGAACACGCGCTCCCGCCAGCGTCCGTTAAGGTCGAGCACTGACTTCACGGCTGGCCGCCGACCTGGGCGGCGAGATATACGCTGTGGTACAGGAGCTAACCGATCGGCTATGATGAAAAGCCTTCGCCGACGCTGTGGGACGCCGTATTCAGAGGCGTCTAAAGTTAAATCAGTGAAATAGTACCCGAGACCTGATAACTCTTGCAAGAATGAAGCGTAGTGATCCCAGCGCCTCATTTGTATAACATTCTCAATTATTAACCATCTGGGTCTAAGTTCTGCAGCAAATTCTATGATAGAGAATGCCGAAAGCTTGCTTAACTCATCTCTCGGTTTGGATCCTTTTGCTACGCTATAGTTGGTGCATTCTGGGGAAGCAAGAAGAAGATCAATTCTTGGTAGTTCTAGAGCAACAGCCCTCGGCGACAGATTTTCAATCGGAGCAGTGAATGTCTTAGCACCCTGGAAATTCGCCGCGAAAGCGCGAGTAGCTAAAGCCCATCTGTCGATACCGCCCGCAACTCTAAATCCAGCAGATGCCGCACCGTGGCTGCTTCCCCCAGCGCCGCAAAATAGATCGAAACAATTCAGTTTCACGCCAGTTTCTTTCTCACTTATCATTTCGTCCGATAAGACTATTGACTCGATCTAGCATCTTATTATTTTCTCGCGTCTCGCACTCCCATATCACTATTACTTTCCATCCAAGCTCACGCAAATTCCTTTCTACAGCTCTATCTCTCTTTTTATTGCTTTCAAATTTCTTCATCCACCATTCTGGGTTGCTCTTTGGTGTATAGGCATATCGGCATCCGGGGTGCCTGTGCCAGAAACACCCATGTACCAAGACAACAGCATGCCAGCGCCGCAACACAATATCCGGTGTGCCGGGCAGGTTGCTATCATGGAGCGCGTAGCGCAATCCGCTTCGATGCAGGGCTCGCCGTACGGCGAGTTCTGCTCCCGTCGACTCACGCTTTATCGTAGCCATGAAAGCAGACCGCCGAGCCCCCAGCGGATCTCGGTTACGATTTCCAGGCATTAAACTCAGGTGGCGTCAGTTCGAGCAGTCTCTGGCTGGACATTGTGGGAAAATGAAAGGTTAGATCGAGTTGATTGGCGAGGGCGACCAGCCTACGAACATTTCCCCGCTTCTTTCGTGCGGTAGCGCCCCGCTTCGCACGTCGGCCTTTCGCGTCAAGATACAGAGCCGAGGCTGCCCCAATGAATGTCTCTGACGAGATCAAGAACTGCCGGGAAGCCAGTTGCTCGATCATGTCTCCATGTCGTGCAAGCGGATGGGGATTGTTCGCAACTGCAGGATTCAGCAGAAAAATTGCATTGTCTCCATGTGTAACTCGTAGAAACCAAGGGGTCCTCGCCAAATGCCTGTACGAGAATCTGTAGTTTTTTGAAGGAATGTAGTTGTACTCTTGCCCAATCTGACGTGTGCCATCAGGTCGAATAGGGGCAAGAAAGTCAAAGAACTTTGCCGAAATCCAGGACCACAGCTCGACATCATGAAAAACTTCGCCAATAGGTAATGGTAATAAACTTCTTTTTAAACAATCAGAAAACTCTACGCGATCGGAAAAGACTCCATACTCAAGATCGTGGCTCTTAGGCTCTTCCGTAGAGTACTCAGGTTCTGAATGAGGGAACTCCCCTTGGGCACCTCTGGAAAGGAAACTCCTGAAACTCGCTAAACCATTTGCTGTAAATCTTCTTAATTTGGACATGTCAATTCTCTTGAGAAAGCTTTTTTATATGAGTAACGAATTGATGGCGTGTGCTGAATTTTTCCAGACATTCTTGGATCCAAGCTTCGCGGTCCTCCCGTTCCAATGGTTTGGGAATTCCCGTAAGCTGTTGGCCGAATGCCACCCAATCATCTGTCCAACTCTCGCCGTCCTCGCTAATTTCACTGCCGTAGGGCTGGAGTAGAACTCGCTCCAGGACCATACGAAACGCGGCGGGGAGGATCGCACCTTGCACGAGCGGGTCGCTCCTGATCTTCTCCTCGATGCCATAAACTTTGCTGTTTAGCCGCAGCAAGGGACGATCTTCTTCTCGGAACAGCAGACTCCATATCTCTTCTCCCAGTGGGAGGAGTCTGATCGGTAGAAGTGCGTACTGTGCCTCGTCCTCCTGCTCATTTCCAGGTTTGATCTTATGGGCGGCGCCAACTATTCGCCCATCGCTAGATACTACGAGGACTCGAAACAGAGGGGGGATCGCAGGATCCAGGTCTTTCAGAACCAAGTCTGCAGGCGGCGCCAAGTGAGCAACCTTGCCAAACCCGAAACGCATCCGTGAGGCACCTTGGTATGCTTCCACGTAAACACTGGCTTCCGACGGGAACCTGTAGCTCTGAACATCCAGAACGGCAGAGAAATATGTTCCAGAGGGGGTGTGCTGCGTCCGAATGTCGACATCTCCGTGGCTGATGCGCTTACGATTTGTAAAGTTAAGTCGTCGCTGCATGCGCATCGTCAGTCTCATTCTGACAAAGTTGCATCTACGATCACGTCGCGATTCTGATCGAATCCGGTTAGCTCCAACGTAAAATTCTGTGAGAGTGGGAGAAAGATAACAAAATTTTCTTTTGATTCGAGAATATCAACATCACTTGAAGCGGATGTGTAAGAGATATCTTTACCAATCTCAAAGTCCCATGCCGTATAATTCTTGAATGGGTTTCCAGAAAACAAATCATACGCGCACCTCACTCTAATCCTCTTACCTATATTGTTGTTACCGAACCCCGGGCCGCTGTAGACCCGAATAGCACCGGATGCTTTCTCTATTCTGAGGAGTGGAGGCTTGGGTGGTAGTGGCCCTGGGCCATTGTCGCGCCCCACGCCTGGTCGTTGGCCTCCGTCAGTGTTCGCCTTTTCTATGGAGAAGAATCGCTTCAGAGCATCGACATCGTCTTTAGTTTCAGCCTCGTCTAAAAGGTCAAAGCAAGTCAGAAGAGCCTTCTTGATTGCAGCGATAGTTGTCTTAGATGACCGGTACCGCGCCTTTGCACGATCTGATTGAGTATTCCATCTTGTATGCGCGGCATTCTCCGCTTCGCCCAACAAATCCGATACGTGGACTTCGTCGGCGATCAGGAGGCCAAAGGCCTTTCTGCCGGCAAACTTGGCCTCCGCAGGGATTGTGATAGCTCCCCGCACGTAGAGATCACCTCCGATTTCCTCCGCGTCTGCCTTCTGCAAGAACACATCGATATAAGTGCTTAGATTGGAAATCCCATTTTGCCGCCTTTCTTCCAGGGATATCAGCAAACGTATATGGACCGGAGACAATTTATACGCGGATCTCAATGAATTAAGCGTTTCTGTGTCAAAGGCGTCTCGTATTCCGTTCTTTACCCAAGTTTCTTTTACTGTGTAGGGGGATTCTCTACGCCTTTCAGCTAGCGCTCTCCGGACGAAATTGAGCATGTTCAATTTTGCAGCCGGCAGCTCGAATGCTTCTGCTTTAGCGATAATATTTTCTGACGTTATCTGAGCTACCTCATGATCTGATGTGACGGAAACTTCTAGAGAGTCTTGAAGTATTGGGAAATAGTAATGCTCTATTACGGCTTGCTGCAGTGATTGGCTGTTGGTCGTTAAGTTTACGTGCGGAATTACGATTGACAGACCAGTATCATCAGGAGTTCTTCGTTGTATATTAAAGACCTTACAGAACTCATCCACAATATTGTCGTCATGAAATGGTACTTGAATATCTGCTCTACCGGTTGCTGGCTTACAGAAAAAACCGTGAGTAGAAAAATCGAAGCCTTCCAGCCTGTGTGTGCCTAATACCGCCTGTCCCATCAAGCAGTTGGTTGGGGCTTCTAGGCGTCTTGTCAGCCCAAAGAAGCATCGAAACTCGCTTACGCCGGAATACACCAGTTTCCCAAGACCCCATCGACCGCCGCTGCTACCAGTTTTATGAGATCGCCCATGACGCCTCCAGAAATCAGAGAAGGATTTGTCGTCTTTGGACGTAACCGAGCCTCTAAGCCCGGTCGTCCCAAAATCCTCTATACGAAGTAACCGCGCTTGAGGCGGCGGGTTCGGTGATATACCGAAACTTTTCAAATGTGGCCGTAGACTAGATAAATTGCTCTCCAGCCATTTCTGTTCAATGTTGCCAGCTATACTTAGGGAAATTCGGACCTGGACTTTCGCATTGGCGCGTCGCGCATCAAGTGAATTTTGAATGGCTTCACGAACTAGGGCGGTAGCCAATGTCACATCATCGTTGTTGAATTGCTCTCGCTGTGTTGGTTCTTGCTCTACCTCGTCTGCCCCGATCTGTCGAAATCGCCAGCTCATGCTCGGTCCTCATTCACCGAGCGTAGAATACGCGAGCAATTATCACAATCAAGAGAGTCTGCAACCATATCGGCTATGCCGAGTCAGATTGCCACCTGATATCGCTCAGGCGGGGCTGCTTCGGAGTTAGTATTGCCCAATCTTAAGTCCGGCGGCTGCGCCGCCACCTTCTCCCGCTGTGGGGAGAAGGGGGAAAACTACCCGAACCGCCCCAGCCCGTAAGGCGCCAGGTCCAGCGCCGGGCGCTGGCCCGTGACCAGGTCGGCGACGGCCTCGGCCGCGCCGGCGCCGGTGGTCCAGCCGAGGTAGCCGTGGCCGGCGTTGATCCAGAGGTTGGCGACCGGGCTCGCCCCCAGGACCGGCAGGCAGTCGGGCGTCATGGGGCGGAGGCACGCCCAGGGGACGCCCTCCTGGCCCTGCAGCGCCTCCTTGAGCTGGGGATAGAGCCCCTCGGCCGTCCTCACCAGGTTGGCGATGCGGGCAAGGTTGATGCCGCGGTCCTCGCCGGTGAACTCGGCCGTGCCGACGAAGCGCAGGCGCCGGCCCAGCGGCGTCACCGCGATGTGGCGGCCGTCGTCCACCACCGGCTGGGTGGGGAGCCCTGCCTGACCCCAGCGGGACGAAGGGACGTCGAAGGTGATGGAATAGCCCTTCACCGGGGCGATCGGCAGGCGGAAGCCCAGCTTGCGGGCCAGGGCCGGGCTGCCGACGCCGCCGCAGAGCACGGCGCCTTCGACGCCCTCGCGCCCGGCTGTCGTCAGGACGGCGGCGATGCGGCCCTCGCGCCGCTCGAAGCCGGTGACGGCGGTGCCGGTGCGGATCTCCACGCCGGCCTGCGTCGCGGCCGCGGCCAAGGCCAGGGTGAAGAGCCGCGCGTCGCCGGCCCGGTCGGCGGGGAAGTGCAGGCCGCCGACCAGGCCGCCGGCGGCATAGGTCAGCGCCGGCTCGATCTCGGTGAGCTGGCTGGGCGCCAGGCGGCGATAGGGCACGCCCAGCGGCTCGACCAGCTTGGCCAGCGCCGCCGCGTGCTCCAGCGCCGCCGGGTCGCGATAGACCTTCAGCGTGCCGACGGTGGAGAGGTCGTAGGCGAGGCCGAGTTCCGCCGTCAGCGCGGCGAGGCGCTGGTGGCTGTAGACGGCCAGGCGCGTCTGCGCCTCGGTCGTCGCGTGATAGGTCGCGGGCCGGGCGTTGCGCAGGAAACGCAGTCCCCAGCGCGCCAGCCTGGGCACGGCGCGCAGGCGCAGCAGGACCGCCGCGTCCTCCCGGCCCAGCGAGCGCAGCAGCACGCCCAGGATGCCGGGCGCGTTCCAGGGGTCGCCCTGGCTCGGCGTCAGCAGGCCGCCGTTGGCGTGGCTGGCCTCGCCGGCAAGCTGCGGCAGGCGCTCGAACAGCACGACGGAGTGATTGCGCCGGGCCAGGGCCAGCGCCGTGGCGGCGCCGATCAGCCCGCCGCCGATGACCGCGAGGCGCATGCCGGCCCCAGCTCCTTCAACTCGCGTAGTCTTCCCCGGCACGGTCGAGCAGGCGCTTGCGCGCGTTGAAGTGCAGCTCGGCCTCGCGCCCCAGATAGATCGACTGGATCAGCGGCGCCATCTTCGCCGCCTGCGCCGGCGTCAGGCACTGCAGCGGCAGGCCGATCTGCATCGCCCGTACCTGCAGCGCGCAGATGCGGTCGAGGTAATAGAGCAGGGCGAAGGCGCGCGGGATGGTCTCGCTGGCGATCAGCGGCCCGTGACTGGCCATCATCAGCACCTGCGCCGTGCCCAGCTCCTTCGCCAGGGCCTCGCCGACGCTGGCGCCGGTCGGCACGTCGCCATAGGCCTCGTCGTAGTGGGTGATGCCGTGGAACAGCGCGGCGTCCTGGTGCACCATCTCGATGCGCGCGCCCTTGATCGCGGTCAGCGGCGTGATATTGGGCTGGTGCGTGTGCAGGATCGCGCGCGCCTGCGGGCAGAGGCGGTGGATCGGCGCGTGGATGGCGATGGCCGACATCTCGGTTTCGCCCTCGCCCTCGAGCACCTTGCCGTCCAGGTCGACCATCAGGAAGTCGCTGGCCCGCGCCTCGGCCCAATGCGTGCCGTAGCGGATCACCAGGAAGCGGTCGTCGAGGCCCGGCGGCATGAAGGTCATGTGGTTCACCACCGACTCGCTCCAGCCCAGGCCGGCGGCGATGCGGTGCAGCGCCGCCAGGTCGATGCGCGCCTGGCGGATGGCGAGTTGCGGGTCGGCGACCTGGGTATTCATCGGCATGCCCTCCGGCGGTCCGGCCGGCATGGTGGCCGCATCGGCCGGCCAGCGACAGCGCAAAGTGCGCATGGGGCGGTCGCGGCGCGGGCGTCCGGCCCAAGCCGCCCACTCGCCCGCCATCCCTGACAAGGCGCGTCAGCGCGGCAGGTCCGGAACCCCTGCGGGGGCGAGGCGCGAAGCCTGCCCCGCAGTGTCGCGAAGGGCGCGGCCTGGACCCCGGCTCCGTGGCCGGGGCGACGGCGGATTGTCAGGTGCCGCGCGGGGAGAGCCGCCGGCGATCCCGCCTACTTCGGCGAGATCACCATGACCATCTGGCGGCCTTCCAGGCGCGGCCAGGCCTCGACCTTGGCCAGCTCGGCCGTGTCGTCGCGCACCCGGTCCAGGACCTTCACGCCCAGCTCCTGGTGCGCCATCTCGCGGCCGCGGAAGCGCAGGGTGATCTTCACCTTGTCGCCCTCGGCCAGGAACTCCTTGATGGCCTTCATCTTCACGTCGTAGTCGTGCGTGTCGATACCAGGGCGCATCTTGATCTCCTTGACCTCGATGACCTTCTGGTTCTTGCGCGCCTCGGCGGCCTTCTTCTGCGCCTCGTACTTGTAGCGCCCGAAGTCGATGATCTTGACGACCGGGGGATCGGCCTGGGCGGCGATCTCCACCAGATCCATGCCGGCCATGTAGGCCATGTGCAGGGCCTCGGCCGTGCTGACCACGCCGACATTCTCGCCTGTCTCGTCGATCAGGCGGACCCGCGGGGAGCGGATGTCGCCATTAATGCGGGGGCCGTCCTTGGACGGCGCGTCGCCACCGGGAAATCTAGCTATCGTGCTCTCCTGTCAACGTTGAGCGGTTCGGGTTCGCGGAACAAAAGACAATGCCGCCGTCTCTAGGCCGGCGGCTGCGCCTCAGCCCGCAGTCTAGTGACGGCTTCGTCCAGCGCAAGCACCTCCTGCGCCTCGCCGCCGAGGCGGCGCAGCGCGACGCCGCGGCTCTCCGCCTCCTTGCGGCCGACCACGGCGATCACCGGCACCTTGGCGAGCGACAGGTCGCGCACCTTGGCGTTGATCTTCTCGCCGCGCAGGTCGGCCTCGGCACGCAGGCCGGCGGCCTGCAGCGCCGCCACCACCTCGCGCGCATAGTCGTCGGCGTCGTTGGTGATGGTCGCCACCGCCACCTGGCGCGGCGCCAGCCACAGCGGGAAGCGGCCGGCGAAGTTCTCGATCAGGATGGCGAGGAAACGCTCGAAGGAGCCGAGGATCGCCCGGTGCAGCATGACCGGGCGGTGCTTGGCGCCGTCCTCCGCCATGTAGGTGGCGTCGAGGCGTTCCGGAAGCACAAAGTCGACCTGCAGCGTGCCGCACTGCCAGTCGCGGCCGATGGCGTCCTGCAGCACGAACTCCAGCTTGGGGCCATAGAAGGCGCCCTCGCCGGGGTTCAGCGTGAACTCCAGCCCGGCGGCGCGGGTCGCGTCCATCAGCGCCTGCTCGGCCTTGTCCCAGGTGGCATCGCTGCCGGCGCGCTTGGCCGGCCGGTCGGAGAACTTGACCCGGACCTCCTGGAAGCCGAAGTCGCGATAGATCGACAGCAGCAGGTCGCAGAAGCGCTTGGTCTCGCTGACGATCTGGTCCTCGGTGCAGAAGATGTGCGCGTCGTCCTGGGTGAAGGCGCGCACCCGCATCAGCCCGTGCAGCGCGCCCGAGGGCTCGTTGCGGTGGCAGGAGCCGAACTCGGCCATGCGCAGCGGCAGGTCGCGGTAGGACTTGATGCCCTGCTTGAAGACCTGGATGTGGCCCGGGCAGTTCATCGGCTTGACCGCCAGCACGCGGTCCTCGGACTCCGCGATGAACATGTTCTCGCGGAACTTCTCCCAGTGGCCCGAGGCCTCCCAGAGCGAGCGGTCGTAGAGCTGCGGGGTCTTGACCTCGACATAGCCGCCGGCCTCGAGGCGGCGGCGCATGTAGGCCTCCACCGTGCGCCACAGCGTCCAGCCGGCCGGATGCCAGAAGGTCGAGCCGACGGCCTCCTCCTGCTGGTGGAAGAGGTCGAGTTCGCGGCCGAGGCGACGGTGGTCGCGCTTGGCCGCCTCCTCCAGCTGCGTCAGGTAGGCCTTGAGGCGCTTCTCGTCCTCCCAGGCCGTGCCGTAGACGCGCTGGAGCTGCTGGTTGCGGCTGTCGCCGCGCCAGTAGGCGCCCGAGATGCGCAGCAGCTTGAAGGCGTGGCCCAGCTTGGCGGTCGAGGGCAGGTGCGGCCCCAGGCAGAGGTCGAGCCAGCCGCCCTGGCGGTAGATCGAGATCTCCTCCTCGCGCGGCAGGCTCTCGATGTGCTCGGCCTTGTACTTCTCGCCGATGTCCTGGAAGTAGCGGATGGCGTCGTCGCGAGCCCAGACCTCGCGGCTGATCGGCTCGTCGCGGTCGACGATCTCGTGCATGCGCTGCTCGAGCTTCGCCAGGTCCTCGGGCGTGAAGGGCTCGTCGCGCGCGAAGTCGTAGTAGAAGCCGTCGTCGGTCGCCGGGCCGAAGGTGACCTGCACGTCGGGATAGAGCTCCTTCGCCGCCTCGGCCAGCACGTGGGCGGCGTCGTGGCGCAGGATCTCCAGCGCGTCGGGATGGCGCGCGGTGACGATCTCGACCCGCGCGTCCTTCTCCATCACATGGCTGAGGTCGCGCAGCGTGCCGTCGACCTTGACGGCGAGCGCGGCCTTGGCGAGGCCCGGGCCGATGGCGGCGGCGAGCTGGGCGCCCGAGACGGGCTGGTCGAAGGCGCGCTGCGCGCCGTCGGGCAGGGTGATGACCGGCATGGAAAGGCTGTCCGTACAGTAAGGCCGGGCAATAAAGGGGGCCGGCCGCCCTAAGTCAAGGCGGGCGGCTAAAGGCTGAGGGCCAGCGCGGTGGCCGCCACCAGCGCGGCGGCGAGGACGATCTTCACCGCCCGGTCCAGCCGCGGACGGCTGGAGAGGCGGGCGAGCTGCGCCCCCAGGTGCAGCCACAGCGTCGTCACCAGCGCGATGACGCCGAGCAGCAGGGCGATCTTCCAGGCGGCGTCGAGCAGCGGGTCCGCCGCCGCCAGGGCGAAGCCGGAGAAGAGCGCCGCCATGGCGGCATAGGCCTTGGGGTTGGCGAGCTGCAGCAGCAGTCCGCCGAGGAACGAGGGCGTCTTGCCCGCCGCCACCCCGGGCCGCCGCGCCGGCGCGCTGGCGATGCGCCAGGCGAGCCAGAGGATATAGCCGCAGCCGGCCAGGGTCGCGGCCAGCCGCACGCCCGGCAGTGCCAGCAGCAGCGCGGCGAGGCCGCTGGCCGTCACTGCCATGATCAGCGCCATGCCGGCCACCGCCCCGGCCTGGTAGCCGAGGCTCGCGCGCCAGCCGAAGGCGGCGCCCATCGCGGCGAGGCTGAGGTTCGCCGGGCCGGGGCTGCCGGTCAGCGCCAGGCCGGCGAGCAGGAAGGCGGCAAGCTGCTCCATGCCGGCGATGCTAGGGACGGCGCGGCCCGGCGGTCTTGAAGCCCTGTGCGGCTAGCTGTCCCCGCCGGCTGCCATGCGCGCGTGTTCCCAGGCCATCAGCAGCACGCCGGCGAAGACCACGGCGAAGCCCAGCGGCTGGATCCAGCGGAAGGGCTCGTCCAGCAGCAGATAGGACAGCAGCAGCGCCGAGACCGGCATGAGGCCCATGAAGCCGGCGGCGACGCTGCCCTCGGCCCGGGCGATGCCGGCGTACCAGAACCAGGTGCCGAGCGCGAGCGTGCCGGCGCCGTACCAGGCCAGCGCCGCCCAGCCCTGCCAGGCGATCGCCGCCGGGTGGAAGTCGCCGAGCTGCCACAGCGCCAGCGGCAGGAAGAGCGGCAGCGACAGCGCCGCCGCCAGGAAGGCCACCAGGATGGGATCGGCGTGCTCCGAGGCGCGCTTGCCCAGCAGGGTGTAGGCCGCCTCGCAGCAGACCGCGGCGAAGATCAGCAGGGCGCCGAGCCAGGGGCTGCTTCCGCTTTCTCCGCCGCCGCCGAGCTGCAGCAGCAGCACGCCGCCGACGGCCAGCAGGATGGCCGCCAGCTTGCGCCAGGTGGCGGCCTCGCCGAGCAGCAGCATGGCCGCGGCGGCGGTCACCGCCGGCGTGGTGCTCATCACCACCGCGCCCAGCGTGCCGGGCACCAGGGCCATGCCGTAGAGCATGAAGGCGGTGAAGCCGAACATGCCGAAGAGCGCGATGAGGGCGGTCAGCAGCCAGTCGTGCCGCGTCAGCCTGGCGAAACCCTCGCGCCGCGCCAGCGCCGCCGGCAGCAGCGCCAGGGCGCCGATGGCGACGCGCAGCCCGGCGCCGACGAAGGGCGGACAGTCCGCGCCCACCAGCTTGGCGACCGGCGTGGCCGAGCCGAAGAGCAGCATCCCCAGCGCGAGTTGCAGCCGCACGCCGAGGCTGCCCGTCTCCCGCTGCTGCGTGCCGGCCGCCATGCCTTGGAGAACGGCCGCGCCGGCGCGGCGTTCCGTGCTATCCCCGGCGCGGCAGGCCGACCAGGAAGCGGCGCATCAGGAAGGCGCCGCAGGAGCCCGCGGCGACGACGATGCCCATCGGCAGGGCGGTGCCGTCCTGCAGCGCGCCGACCGACAGCGCCGCCACCGCCGCCATGGCGAACTGCAGCGTGCCGAGCAGCGCCGCGGCGATGCCGGCGCGGTGGCCCTGCGGCCCCATCGCCAGGGCCGAGGTGTTGGGCAGGATGAAGCCGATGCAGGTGACATAGACGAAGAGCGGCGGCAGCAGGCTCCAGAGCCCGCCGTCGAAGGCTGAGGCGGCCAGCAGCGCCAGGCCGGCCAGCGCCTGCGCCAGCGTCGAGTCGTGGATCAGCGCCAGCGAACCGTGGCGCTTCAGCAGGCGGCGGTTCATCTGCGAGGCGGCGACGAAACCCAGCGCATTGGCGCCGAAGATCCAGCCATAGGCCTCGGCCGGCACGCCCTTCAGCTCGATCAGCACGAAGGGCGAGCCGGCGATGTAGGCGAACATGCCGCCGAGCGAGAGGCCGCCGCAGAGCGCGAAGCCGAGATACTGCCGGTCGGCCAGCAGGCTGCCGTAGCTGCGCAGGATGACGCCGAGCCGCAGCGAGGGCTTCACCGCCGGGCGGTGCGTCTCGTCCAGGCGCAGCGTCACCGCCAGCAGGCAGAGCAGCCCCAGGCCGGTCAGCAGCCAGAAGATCGCCTGCCAGTCGAACCAGCCCAGCAGGTAGCCGCCGAGCAAGGGCGCCAGGATCGGCGCCACGCCGATCACCATCATCAGCGTGGAGAAGACATGCGCCATCTCGGACGGCGGGAAGAGGTCGCGCACCATGGCGCGCGAAATGACCACGCCGGCGGCGACGCCGAGCGCCTGCAGCAGCCGCCAGCAGGCCAGGATCTCCACGCTCGGCGCCAGCGCGCAGCCGGCCGAGGCGACGGCGAAGAGGATCAGCGAGAAGTAGAGCGGCGGCTTGCGCCCGTAGCGGTCGGTGATCGGGCCCCAGAGCGTCTGTCCCAGCGAGTAGCCGAGGAAGAAGGTGGCGAGCGTGAGCTGCACCGCCGCCGCGTCGACGCCATAGACCGCGCCCAGGCGCGGCAGCGCCGGCAGGTACATGTCGATCGACAGCGGCCCGAAGGAGGTGAGCGCGCCCAGCATCAGCATCAGCCCGACACGGCCGAGGCGCCGCCGGGCCCCGGGCGGCGGGGCGAGCGGCTCGGTGGACTGGGACATGGCCGCTACCTTCCCCGGCCATGCTGCACTGCGTCAAGCGCGGGCGGACGCATGGCGCCTTTGCCGCACGCCAGCGCCGCCGCGCGTCCTAGAACTTGAAGACCGTGCCGCTGCACATGCCCGAGCTGCCGGACTTCGAGCCGCCGCCCTGGCAGGAACAGGCGGCGAGGCTGCCGGCGAGCAGCAGGACGGCAAGGACGGCAAGCAGACGGGACATGACGAGGGGCTCCACCCGGGTTGCGGGCAGTCTAGCCCTCCGCCGCGGCGGGCGGGAGGGGCGTCAGCTCCGGTAGTCGGCGTTGATGTCGATGTAGCCGTGGGTCAGGTCGCAGGTCCAGACCGTGGCGCTGCCCTTGCCGATGCCGACGTCGACCTCGATCAGGATGTCGCGGCCCTTCATGTGCCTGGCCACCGGCGTCTCGTCGTAGCCCGGCACCACCGCGCCCTTGGCGGCGACGAGCACGCCGCCGATGGAGACGCCCAGGCGGTCGCGGTCGGCCTTCTCGCCCGACTTGCCGACCGCCATGACGACGCGGCCCCAGTTGGCGTCGGCGCCGGCGATCGCGGTCTTCACCAGCGGCGAGTTGGCGATGGCGAGGCCGATGCGCCGCGCCGCGCCCTTGCTGGCGGCGCCGGTCACGGTGACGGTGACGAACTTCTCCGCCCCCTCGCCGTCCTTCACCACCTGCTGTGCCAGGTCGATCAGCAGCGCCCGCAGCGCCGCCTTGAAGGCCTTGAGGCGCGGGTCGCCGGCACGCTCGACCTTGGCATGCTTCGCCTGGCCGGTGGCGACCAGCAGCAGCGTGTCGCTGGTCGAGGTGTCGCCGTCCACCGTGATGGCGTTGAACGAGGCGTCGGCCGCCGGGGCCAGGATCGCCTGCAGCACCGGCTGCGGCAGCTTCGCGTCGGTGGCGACGAAGGCCAGCATGGTCGCCATGTCGGGCGCGATCATGCCGCTGCCCTTGCAGACGCCGGTGATGGTGACCGGCGTGCCGGCGATCTCGGTCGCCACGCTGGCGCCCTTGGCATAGGTATCGGTGGTCAAGATGGCGCGCGCCGCCTGTTCCCAGGCGTCGTCGCCCAGCTGCTTCTGCAGTCCCGGCAGCAGCGGCGTCAGCTTCTCCGCCGGCAGCGGCACGCCGATGACGCCGGTGGAGGCCTGGAAGACCTGCTTGGCCGGCGCGCCCAGCAGCTTGCCGACCGCGGCGCCCAGCGCCTTCACCGCGTCCATGCCCAGCTTGCCGGTGAAGGCGTTGGCGTTGCCGGCGTTGACCAGGATGGCGCGGGCCTTGCCGCCGCCCTTGATCCCCGCCTTGCACCAGTCGACCGAGGCCGAGCAGGTGAGCGAGCGGGTCAGCACGCCGGCCACCACGCTGCCGGGCGCCAGTTCGAAGAGGCAGAGGTCGGGCCGGTTCTTGTAGCGCAGGCCGCTTTCCGTCGTGGCGATGCGCACGCCCGGCACCGGGGCGAGGCGCGGCAGGGCGGCGGGCGCCAGGGGCGAAGGCTTCAGGCTCATGGGAACTCCCGCGTGGGCTCGGTTCTAGGGGAAGAGGTCGATGTCGGCCTTGGAACGCAGCTCGACCAGCAGCTGGTCCAGCGCCAGGCGCGTCAGCTCGCGGCGGATGCGGGCGGCCACCTCGGCCTTGGACAAGGGCTCGGCCATGCGCCGCTCGCTGACCTTGACGATGGTCCAGCCGGCCGGGGTCTTCAGCGGCACCGGCGAGTAGTTGCCGGGCTTCAGCGAGAAGGCCTCGCTCGCGACCTCGGGCGGCTGCAGCTCGGCCTGGGCGAAGAAGCCCAGCTCGCCGCCGTTGGCGGCCGAGCGGTCGATCGAGACCTGGCGCGCCACCGTGCCGAAGTCCTCGCCGGCATTGAGGCGGCGCAGCGCGGCGCGGGCCTCCTCCTCGCCGGCGGTGACGATGATGGCGATGCGCACCTCTTCGTGCTGGCCGCCGGCGGTCAGCACCTCGACGCGCTTCTGCACCTCGGCCTCGCTGACCTTGCCGGCCAGGAAATCGGTCAGGAAGACCTCGCGCAGCAGCTCGTTCTCGGCCTGGCGCAGGCGCGACTGGTAGTCCTCGCGCTTCTCCACGCCCTCGTCGCGCGCCTTGTCGGCAATCAGCTGCATGTCGATCATGCGGCCCAGCAGGGCAGGGAAGAGCGCCTGCACCTGGGCCTGGTACTCGGCCGGCAGGTCGAGGGCCGAGAGCACCACGTCGTTCCAGTGGATCTCGCTGCCGTTGACCACCGCGACCACGGGGTTGTCCTCGCGCAGGGCCTTTCGCAGCGGCTCCGGCAGCGCCTGCTGGGCCGCCAGGGGGCCGGCGCCCAGCGCACCGCCCAGGGCCAGCAGCGCCAGCAGCAGGAGTGAGCGCAGCGCGGCGGTGGGACGGACCATGCGGCAGGAACCCTCGAGGGCAGGGGAACGACGGCGCCGAGACTAGCCAAAGCCCACCGCCAGGGCCAGCCTCGCGGCCGACAAAACCCCCGGCGCGGCTTGGCCCCAGGGACGGGCCGTTGACGCCCCCTTGAATTGACAGGGAAGGGGGCACCGCTTATCTACCCCAGGTCTTTCGCGGCCAAGGGGGTGTGCGAGGGGCGACCTGTCGCGCCTTTGACGCAACCGGACCCCATAATCCCCCGCGCGGCCGCTGCCCGCCGTTCCTCGAAGGCCCCTGCGACATGTTCGGAAATCTCGCCAAGCGGATATTCGGTTCCGCCAACGATCGCTTCATCAAGGGCCTGCGCAGCCAGGTCGAGGCGATCAACAAGCTGGAGCCGTCGCTGGAGGCGCTGAGCGACGCGGACCTCGCGGCCCGCACCGCCGCCTTCCGCAAGCAGCTGGCGGATGGCGCCAGCCTGGACGACATCCTGGTCGAGGCCTTCGCCACGGTGCGCGAGGCGGCCAAGCGGGCCCTCGGCCAGCGGCACTACGACGTACAGCTGGTCGGCGGCATGGTGCTGCACAAGGGCATGATCGCCGAGATGAAGACCGGCGAGGGCAAGACCCTGGTCGCCACGCTCGCGGTCTATCTCAATGCCCTGGAGGGCAAGGGCGTCCACGTCGTCACGGTGAACGACTACCTGGCCCGCCGCGACAGCGAGTGGATGGGCCAGATCTACAAATTCCTCGGCCTGACCGTCGGCTGCATCGTGCATGGCCTCAACGACCAGCAGCGCCGCGAGGCCTATGCCGCCGACGTCACCTACGGCACCAACAACGAGTACGGCTTCGACTATCTGCGCGACAACATGAAGCGGCGCCTGACCGACGTGGTGCAGCGCGACTTCAACTTCGCCATCGTCGACGAGGTCGACTCGATCCTGGTCGACGAGGCGCGCACGCCGCTGATCATCTCCGGCCCGGCCTCGGACTCCTCCGAGCTCTACCGCGCGGTCGACAAGATCATCCCCAGCCTCTCGCCCGAGGACTACGAGAAGGACGAGAAGGCGCGCGCCGTCACCATGACCGAGCCCGGCACGCACAAGGTCGAGGAGCTGCTGCGCGAGGCCGGCCTGATGAAGGAAGGCTCGCTCTACGACCTGGTGAACATCAACCTGCTGCACCACGCCCAGCAGGCGCTGCGCGCCCACACGCTGTTCCAGCGCGATACCGACTACATCGTCAAGGACGACAAGGTCATCATCATCGACGAGTTCACCGGCCGCATGATGGAGGGCCGGCGCTATTCGGACGGCCTGCATCAGGCGCTGGAGGCCAAGGAGCGGGTGACGGTCCAGCAGGAAAACCAGACGCTGGCCTCGATCACCTTCCAGAACTACTTCCGCCTCTATCCCAAGCTGGCCGGCATGACCGGCACGGCCATGACCGAGGCGCAGGAGTTCGCCGACATCTACGGCCTCGAGGTGATCGAGATCCCGACCAACGTGCCGGTGGCGCGCCTCGACGGCGACGACGAGGTCTATCGCTCCTTCGAGGAGAAGTTCGCGGCCATCGCCAAGAAGATCAAGGAGTGCCACGACCGCAAGCAGCCGGTGCTGGTCGGCACGGTCTCGATCGAGAAGTCCGAGCTGCTGTCAGAGCGCCTGAAGAAGGCGCGCATCCCGCACCAGGTGCTGAACGCGCGCTACCACGAGCAGGAGGCCTATATCGTCGCCCAGGCCGGCGCGCCGGGGGCGGTGACCATCGCCACCAACATGGCCGGCCGCGGCACCGACATCAAGTTGGGCGACGCCGTGCGCACGGCCGGCGGGCTGCACGTGATCCTCACCGAACTCCACGACGCCTCGCGGGTGGACCGCCAACTGGCCGGGCGCTGCGCCCGGATGGGCGACCCCGGCTCGTGGGAGGAGATCCTGTCCCTCGACGACGAACTGGCGGCCGGGATGTTTGCGCCCCTGCGCGCCCTGCTGGCAGCGTGGCTTGCCGGCGGGCGCCCGTCCGGCCCGTGGCACGCCCTGGCGCTCCGGCTTTACCGCCGGGCCCAGGCGCAGACCGAAAAACGCCACGCGGGTATTCGCGGATTTTTGCTGCGCGCGGACTTCAGAAGCAGGACCGCGCTGTCGTTTAC
>JAKOWB010000159.1 GCA_029781795.1 Pseudomonadota bacterium
GTCTGCTGGCCGGCCAGTTCGGAGTCGGAAGGCAGCTCGGCGCGTCCGGCGCGCGAGCGCTGCTGCACCTGTTCGAGCTTGGCGGTCTCGATGGCCAGGCGCGCGAAGTTCTCGCCGAAGGCCTTGCCGATCACCTCCTCGGGGCGGCTCAGCTGCGCGCAGGCGTAGCTCAGGTAGGCCGCGGCCTGGATGGTCTCGGCGCCGCCGATGCCGGCCAGGATGTCGGCCACCGCGTCCGCATGGGCCAGCAGGTTCTCGCCGGAGGGCGTGGTTTCGCCCGCCAGCAGGGGCTCGGCAAAGACGCGCGCGCGAGCGCGCATGCCGGCCTGCGGATCGGGCTCGTTGATGGCCACGACCACCCCGGCCAGCGGGGCACCGGGCGTGGCGGAGGATGGGGCCGCGAGCTTCATGGGCGTGCGTCCGCAGCGAGCAGCAGAAAGTCGGTGACCGCCCGCACCTGGTCGTCGGCGATCAGCATGGGCGCGTGGCCCACGCCGGCAAACTCGATCAGGCGCGCGCGCGGCCCGCACTGGCCCATGCGGCGCGCGGTGGCCGGCGCCAGCAGGTCCGAGTCGGCGCCGCGCAGCAGCAGCACCTGGGCCTTGATCTGCTCGTAGGCCTGCCACAGGATGGCGTCGCCCTGCGCCAGCGCCTCGGCCGTGACGCCGGCCAGCGGCGCGGCGATGGCGGGGTCGCTGCACAGGCGCCAGCCGCCCTCGGGCAAGGCCTGCAGCATGGGCCGCGTCAGCACCAGCCAGTCCGCGTCCGAGATGGGCCCGAAGCCCGTGGACAGGGCGCGCAGATAGGCGGCCGCGGCCTCGACCGAGTCGACGCGCTCGGGGCCCTTGCCCACGTATTGCTGGATGCGCTGGATGGCCAGCCATTCGATGGTGGGACCCACGTCGTTGAGCACCATCCGCCCGGGCGCCACCGGCAGCGGCAGGCCGGGCATGCCCGCCACCAGCATGCCGATGATGCCGCCCATGCTGGTGCCCACCCAGTCCAGCGCCGCGATCGGCGCCAGCGCGTGCAGCCGGGCCAGCAGGGTCAGCATGTCGGCCACGTAGATGGGGTACTGGTAGCCCATGGGGTCCTGCAGCCAGGCGCTCTGCCCGCGCCCGACGACGTCGGGGCAGACCACGCGCACGCCCATGCCCTGTGCGCCGGCGCCCGCCACCAGCGCGCGCGCCAGCACGTCGAAGTCGCGCCCCTGGCGCATCAGCCCATGCACGCAAACGATGACGTGCGCGGCCTGCGCCGCGCCCCACTGCCACCACGCCAGGCGGTGCTGGCCGGTCGAACCGGGACAGTCGAGGTGGTGCAGCGTGGGCTCGGACATGATGGATGCGGCGCCATCGGGCGCCAAGGGCACGACAAGGCTCGTGCCTGCATCCTAAAGCAAAGGCTGCGGTGGGCGCAGCACCCTCATCCGCTTGGGGGAGCCGCCGCCGGGCGGCTTGAAAATGCTATGAAAACAAGAGCTTCTTGCGCTTGATCCATGCGGGCTACAGCCCTGAAATTCATCGAATCAGCGCGCCTGGATCGAACCCGACACCGTGACGCGGACGATGCCGCGGCCCGGCTCCACCGGCGGCGCCACCGGGGCGGCCGCGGCCATGGCCACGCGGTTCAGGCCGTAGGGACGTGGCGTGTCGCCCTGCTCGTCGCTGCTGACGCTGACCTCGCGCAGCGTGTAGTCGGCCAAGCCGAAGGCGTGCGCGATCTCGCCCGCCTTGGCGCGAAAGCGCGCGATGGCCTGCGCCTGCGCCTGGCCCTCCAGCCGCTCGCGCTGCTCGCGGCTCAGGCCAAAGCCCATGCCGGCCACACTCATGGCGCTGGCGCGCGCCGCCGCCTGGGTGATGCGGGCAAAGTCGCGCCCCTGCAGCACCACGCTGGCGCGGCCCTGCCAGCCGTTGATGCGGCCTTCGCGGTCGTAGCGCGGCAGCACGCTGAACTCGCCCGTGTGCACCTCCATCTGGCCCGCCTGGACGTCCTTGCGCAGGACGGCGAGCGCCTGGTCGACGGC
>JAKOWB010000161.1 GCA_029781795.1 Pseudomonadota bacterium
GCCATGATGGCGGTGGAGACCATGATCGCCCGCCAGCTCACCTGGTTCGCCGCGCGCGAGAAGGACCAGGAGCGGCGCTGCGACATCGAGGCCGGCTACGCCAAGCTGCTGGCTGCGCGCGTCGCCTGGGCCAACGCCGACAACGCGCTGCAGATCCACGGCGGCAACGGCTACGCCGAGGAGTACCGCATCAGCCGCGTGCTCTGCGACGCCCGCATCCTCAACATCTTCGAGGGCGCGGCCGAGATCCAGGCGCAGGTCATCGCGCGCGGCCTGCTGAGCGGCGGGCGGAATTGAGGCGGCCCGAGCTTCGCCTCGCTGCCTCAGTCCCCCCTCCCCCTTGGGGGAGGGTCGGGGTGAGGGAGGTTGGTTGGCTCGGACGCCGACCGATCGCACCACCCTCCCTCATCCGGCCGCTTGCGCGGCCACCTTCCCCCAAGGGGGAAGGGCTTTGGCGGCGGCGGCCGGCGCCGCCATCCTGCGCGTCATGACAGACCTCGCCGCACAACCCCGCCTCGTCATCTTCGACTGCGACGGCGTGCTGGTGGACAGTGAGCCGATCGGCTGCCGCGTGCTGGCGGAGATCCTGCAGGGCCACGGCATCGCCTGCGACACCGCGAGCGTGCATCGCCGCTTCGTCGGGCGGACCATGCCCTCGGACATGCGCATCCTGGCGGCGGAGGAAGGCTGGATCGCGCCGGAGGACCTGCCGACGCAGGTGCGCACCGCGACCCTGGCGGCGCTGAACGCCGAGGGCGTGCAGCCGATCCCCGGCATCGTCGCGGCGCTGGACGCCATCGAGGGCGCCGGCCTCGCCACCTGCGTCGCCTCCTCCGGCCGCTTCGAGAAGATGCGCACCACGCTGGGCCTCACCGGCCTGCTGCCGCGCTTCGAGGGGCGCCTCTTCAGCGCGCAGCAGGTGGCCGAGGGCAAGCCGGCGCCGGACCTCTTCCTCGTCGCCGCCGCCAGCCTGGGCGTGGCGCCGGCCGACTGCCTGGTGGTCGAGGACTCGCCGGCCGGGCTGCAGGCCGCCAGGGCCGCCGGCATGCCGGCCGTGGCCTATGCCGGCGGTCCGGCCGAGCAGGCGCTGCTGGCGGGCCTCGGCGACTGGACGCTGGAGGACATGGCGCGG
>JAKOWB010000454.1 GCA_029781795.1 Pseudomonadota bacterium
GTTGCCGCCGCCGAACAGCGTGTCGTTGCCGCCGCCGGCCCACATGACGTCGTTGCCGACGCCGCCGAAGATCTGGTCGTTGTTGCCGGCCAGGGCGCTGTTGCCGCGCATGGCGATGTAGTCGATGCCGCTGGCGCCATAGACCTGGACGCCGCCGGCGTTGATGGCGGTGTAGTCGGCGGCGTTGGAGGAGCCGAGGTAGTAGTCGGCGCCGGAGCCGAGGAAGACCGTCTCGAAGGAGGCGAAGGCGCCGCCGGCGTGGAAGCGGGCATGGTCCATCTGCACCAGGTCGGCGCCAGCGCCGCCGACCAGGGTGTCGATGCCGGCGCCGCCCATGACCGCCAGGTCGGCGGCGTCGAACCAGATCTGATCGCTGCCGCTCTCGCCGAAGAGCGAGTCGGCCCCGCCGCCGCCGATCAGCGTGTCGTTGCCGTCCTGTCCGCGCAGGGCGTTGGCTCCGCCGTCGCCATAGAGGCGGTCATCCGCCTGGCTGCCGATGACGTTCTCGATCTCGGTCAGCTTGGTGATGTCGGCGCCCATGATGCCGGTGCCGGCCGCGAGGTCGGCCTGTACCGGGGCTGACAGGTTGGCCCAGGAAACCCAGTCATTGCCGGCGCCGCCGATCATGGTGTCGAAGCCGCTGGATCCCGGCATCAGCGTGTCGTCGCCCAGGCCGCCCAGGAAGGTGTTGGCGAAGGTCGAACTGCCGGCGTCGTAGCCGGTGATGGTGTCGTCGAAGTCGGAGCCGATGACGGCATTGTTGGCGTTGTCGCCGGTGAAGGTGTCGCCCGAGGCCCAGCCGCCATAGCCGGCGGCGACATCGCCGTTGGTGACGATGGCAACGGCGGCGGGTGACTGGGAGTAGTCGACCACGTCATTGCCGTCGCTGTCGTCGTACCGGTCGGCGCCGGGCGAGGCGAAGAAGTAGTCGTCGCCGACCCCGCCGAAGACCGTGTCGATGCCGGTGCCGGGCAGCAGCGTATCGTTGCCGTCGCCGCCCAGCATCACGTCGTTGCCGTCGCCGCCCTCGATCCGGTCGTTGCCGCTGTCGCCGACCAGACTGTCGAGGCCGCTGCCGCCGAACAGCCAGTCGGCGCCGCCGAGCCCGTCCAGCGTGTCGTCGCCGTCCAGGCCCCAGAGCGTGTTGGCGACGCCGGCGCCGGCGGTGGCGACCAGCGTGTCTGCCTGGTGGGAGCCGACCAGGTGCTCGACCGTGAAGATGACGTCGCCCTCGGCATCGCCGCCCTTCTCGGCATTGCCGTCATTCAGCAGCACCTGCACTCCGAGGCTCGAACTGCTGTAGTCCAGCGTGTCCTGGCCGGTGCCGCCGAAGATGCGGTCGCCGCCGGCGCCGCCGGACAGCAGGTCGTCGCCGTCCTGGCCGGCGACCGAGTCGATGCCGCTGCCGCCCCAGGCGCTATCGTTGCCGCTGCCGCCGATCACCCGGTCGGTGCCGGTGGCGCCGTCGAGGCTGTCGTCGCCGTCGTCGCCATAGAGCGAGTCGTTTCCAACCTCGCCCAGCAGCGTGTCGTTGCCGTCGCCGCCCAGCGCCGTGTCGCCCGCCGTGCCGCCAAAGACGAGGTCCCGGCCGGCGAGGCCATAGATGCGGTCGGCGCCGTCCTTGCCCAGGACGACGTCGTCGCCGTTGGTGCCGTAGAGCGTTTCGGCGCTGTCGGTGCCGGTGACGGTATTGGCCAGCAGGCTGCTGCCGGACAGGTCGCTGCCGGACAGGTCACTGCCGGCCCCCAGCCGGACCGGCCGCAAGGGCCAGCCGGCGAGGCTTTCCAGCCTGGCAACGACCGAATCGAAGGCGGCAATACCGAGCGGCAGGCCGCCGAGCCTGGACCGCATTCCGAAATCCCCCAACCCTGCGCCCGCGATCGGCAAGCATCGCGGCCAGTATTACGCCGAGCGCAGGTCATTTCTCGGGGATCTTGAGTAATGGAAAACACAATATTAGTAAATATTGGTTAGTATTTTATTCTTTTACTTCAACTGATCCGACAGGTGGCGTCTGGCCGGCTGCTAGCCGCCGTGCGGCCCCTCGCTGTCACTGCCCGGTGCCAGCACCGGGGCAGGCTTGCCGCGGTCGCGGCGTTTCAGCAGCGTGGCCGGCCGGCGGCTGGCCGCCGTCTCCATCACCTGGAAGGTCTGGTTGACATAGTTGGTGATGCCGTCGAGGCCGCGGCAGAAGTCCCGCAGCTCCGCCGTCATCTCCGCCTCGACCAGGCGCTGCGGGCGCGCCGGGTCCTGCGTTTCGAAGCGCAGGTAGAACCAGGGCTCGCCGCGCTTGACGATCAGGTCGCGCGCGGTGTCCCACCACTCGAAGGCCCACATCAGCGAGCGCGGCCAGTTGTGGATCGGGAAGCGCCCGCCGATCAGCAGGCCCGGCCAGGCGGGCGACTTGTAGTGATAGTAGGGCGGCAGCTGGTTCAGCCAGCAGGGCTCGTCGCAGATGAAGCGATAGGGCGCGCTGACCTGCAGCACCGGGCGGCGCGGGTCGCGCCAGCGGCTCTGCGGCATCAGCGTGATCATCTGCTGCAGCTTGCCGGCGGCGACCGTGCTCTGCGTGCCGGCGACGTTCACCAGCGAGGGCTCGCCCTTGTCGTTCTTGCCCAGGCGCAGGTGCATGTCGACCGGCGCGGCCACTTCCCAGGTCCGCGCCTCGCCGTCGACGATCGCCGGGCAGCGGTTGACCCCCTTGGGGTGCTCGGTCGGCTGCCCGCGCGGCAGCGGACGTGGCTCGTCCCAGATGAAGCTGGGCGTGTTGGCGTCGATCAGCCAGCCGATCTCGGCGAAGCGCGGTAGCGCCGCGGGCGCCGCGGCCGCCCCGGCCCCGGCCGACTCCGGCCGTCGCCTGGCGATCCAGGCCCCCAGTTTCCCCCAGCCCATGCGGCACCTCCCCTGCTGGTGCTGGCGTGACCCTACGGCCAGCGGCCGGCGGCAGGCAACGGCGCCGCTCCCCCGGGCGGACCGGAGAGGGGGTTGCCAGACCGCCGTCGAAGCTCCAGCCTCTGGCGTCAGTCAAGCCGCCCCCCGCGATCGCCACCATGCCGGAAGACGACAGGACCAGCCATCGCTTCGAACGGCGCGTCCCCACGGGCGACGACCGCCCGCGCCTGGTCTGCGCCGACTGCGGTTTCGTCAACTACCAGAATCCGAAGATCGTGGTGGGCAGCGTCGCCACCTGGCAGGCGCCCGGGGCGGAGGAACGGCTGCTGCTCTGCCGGCGCGCCATCAATCCCCGCCGCGGCTTCTGGACCCTGCCCGCCGGCTACCTGGAGCTGAACGAGAACACCGAGGCCGGCGCCCGGCGGGAAGCCTGGGAGGAAGCCCGGGCCAGCCTGCGAATCGGGCCGCTCCTGGCGGTCTACACCATCGAACGCCTGTCGCAGGTGCAGCTCATCTACCGCGCCAGCCTGGAGCATCCGAATGTGGCCGCCGGCCCCGAGAGCCTTGAGGTCGGGCTCTTCGCCTGGGCCGACATTCCCTGGGACGCCATCGCCTTTCCGAGTGTCCTCTGGGCCCTGGACCACCACCGGGCGGCCCCGCGCGAGGGCGGCTTTCCACCGTTCGGCAACCCGCCCGGCGCCCTGGGCGCTATGAGCGAACTGCCCCCGGCCGGGCCGCCTTAGGCCCCGTCGCCGGCGAGCGTTCGCAAGCGGCTGTGAATCACTGCGACATTCTTGCCACAGACCTCCGGGTTTCAGATTATCTCCTTGAGGTCAAACCGGGACCGGCTTGACCAGCGAGCCGGCGTTTTGCGAAAGTCCCACGCTAGTGGGGGGCTTCTGGGTTTCCAGGGCCCGTGTGGTCGTGATGCCCGTGGCAAGAGGCGTCCGGCGATCCAGACGAGCGGAAGGGGAAAAGATCTATGAAGAAGAGCATCCTGGGCAGCACCGCGCTGATCGCGGTCGGTGCCCTCGCCAGCGGCCAGGCACAGGCCGAGGGCTGGGAAGCCACCATCGGCGGCTACATGAACACCTACTTCTCCGTGGGTGGCATCGACAACAGCCCGGTCGACACGGCCGACTACAACGCGACCGGCCTCTTCTCGGACGGCGAGATTCACTTCAACTTCAGCTACACCGCCGACAACGGCATCACCTTCGGCGCCCAGGTTGAGCTCGAGGACTTCGGCCTCGCCAACAGCTTCGGCGACACGATCGACGAGCGCTTCATCACGATCGACGGCTCCTTCGGTCGCGTCGTGGCCGGCTCGACCAACTCGGCCGCCTACCAGATGCACTATGCCGCGCCCTACGCCGGCCTGCCGATCAACTCCGGCTGGGTGACCGTCTTCGTGCCGGTGCCCTATGCCGACTTCACCACGGCCTTCGAGCATCCCGGCCTGTCGACCTACATCGACTTCGGCGGCGACGACAACTCGATCTCCTACTACACGCCGCGCTTCTCCGGCTTCCAGCTCGGCGTGACCTACGTGCCGACGCTGGCCATGAACGGCGACGGCAAGAACTTCCCGGTCGCGGCCGACACCAACACCGAGTACCACAACGGCTTCTCGGTCGGCGTGAACTACGTCGAGGACTTCAACGGCTTCGGCGTGGCGGTCTCCGGTGGCTGGCGCACGGCGCAGGTGCCGGACGACATCTCCGCGCTGCCTGGCGTCGACAACTACGGCGCCTACTCCTTCGGCGCTCAGCTGAGCTATGCCGGCTTCACGGTCGGTGGCTCCTACGCCAACGAGTACAGCGGCATCACCGACGGCGCGACCTTCTCCACCGAGGGTGAGGGCTGGGACGCCGGCGTGACCTACGGCATCGGCCCCTGGACCTTCGGCGCCACCTATTTCCAGGGTGAGATCAGCGCCGATCCGACCAACGTGAGCACCGATCAGATGCGCGCCGCGCAGTTCGGCATCTCCTATGCCCTCGGGCCTGGGATCAGCCTGGCCGGCGGCATCATGTGGGCCGAGTACGAGAGCGAGGATGGCAACGACCAGTCCGGCATCGTCGGCGCCGCGGGTCTGAGCTTCAGCTTCTAAGCGCCTTCCGCTCCAAGGATCGCCTCAAGAGGGGGCGCACCCGCAAGGGTGCGCCCCCTTCTCTATTGCGCTTCTCGGCCGCGCTGCGGCCGGCGCGTGGCTTTGGCGCCGCAGCCGGCGGCGCAATTGGCAAGGCGCGTCGGCCCCTCTTGTTGCGACGCGGTCGCTGCGGCACTCTCCCTGACTATGGCGCGATACAGCGGGATGCGCGCCGCGAGGGGAAGGGCAAGACAATGAAGCGACGTCTGATGGGCGGGACGGCCCTGGTGGCAGCGTCCCTGTTCGGCGCGCAGGGCGCGGCCGGGGCCGAAGGGATCGATATCCAGATCCGCGGCTTCATGAACACCTATTTCTCGGTGGCGGGCATCGACAACGGCGGCGGCAATCCCAGCGCCCTGGCGCTGATCGGTCCCGATCCGCGCGACTTCAACGCGACCGGCCTCTTCTCCGACGGCGAGATCCAGTTCCGCGGCAGCTACACCGCCGACAACGGCATCACCTTCGGCGTGCGCGTCGAGCTGGAGGCCGGCAGCCCCTCGGGCGACGCCAACAACTCGGACGACACGGTCGACGAGCGCTTCATCTTCGTGCAGGGCGACTTCGGCCGCATCGAAGCCGGCTCGACCAACACCGCGGCCTACAAGATGCACGTCGCGGCGCCCTACGTCGGCGTGCCGATCAACTCCGGCTGGCTCACCGCCTTCGTGCCCTGGTCGCCCGGCGTCTACAACTCCTTCCTGACGCCGCAGGTCTCGACCTATCTCGACTACGGCAACGACGAGAACACCGTCAGCTACTACACGCCGCGCTTCGCCGGCTTCCAGCTCGGCCTGTCCTACAGTCCCTCGGTGGTGGACACCGGCGACGGCAAGAACTTCCCGGTCGAGGCCGACAGGAACGACGACTTCTACAACGGCTTCGCCGTCGGCCTGAACTACGTGCAGGACTTCAACGGCTTCGGCGTTTCGGCCTCAGCCGGCTACCGCCGGGCGACCACGCCGAAGGATCTCGAGGACTTCCTGGACAGCGGCCTCGGTATCGACGCCGGGGACGTGCAGATGGTGTCCTTCGGCCTGCAGCTCAGCTACGCCGGCTTCACTCTCGGCGGCTCCTACGCCAACCAGATCTCCGGTCCGAACTTCGGCCTGGTCACCACGGAAGGGCAGTCCTGGGACGTCGGCCTCAGCTATGCCTATGGTCCCTGGCATGTCGGCGCGACCTATTTCCACTCCACGGTCGAGGGCTACTACAACACCGCGAGCATGAGCGCCTTCGTCGGCCTCGACACCACCGGCGACTCGACGATCCAGGCGGCCTCGCTCGGCGTGGCCTACGACATCGGCCCGGGCCTGCAGCTTTCCGCCAACCTGCTCTGGGCCGACTACGACACCGAGTTCGGCTACACCAACGAGGGCGTGGTCGGCATCGTCGGCACCAAGTTCAGCTTCTGACGAGGCGCGCTCAGGCGACCGGCGCCAGCCGGCCGCGCTGCCCTTTCAGCGCCGCGAAGGCATCGTCGAGGAAGTGGCGCACCACGGGGCGGCGGCGGATCTCCGACGGCGTCAGCAGCCAGAGGTCGCTGACCAGCTCCGGCAGCAGCGGCGTCAGCCGCGCCAGGCCCAGCGCCTCGCCCAGGAAGCAGGGCATGACCGCGACGCCCAGCCCGGCCGCCGCCGCCTGCGCCTGGCCCAGCAGGCTGGCGGTGCGGAAGACGCGGCGCGCCGGCGGCACGCTCTGCTGCAGCCACGCCAGGTAGCTGGTGGGTCCGGTGCCCTCCTCCCAGCCGATCCAGGGCAGGCCGTCCAGCGGCTGCTCCGCCAGCGCCGCCGGCCCGTAGACCGCGACCGCCAGGCTGGCGGCGCGGCGGCCGAAGAGGTGCGGCGGCGGCGCCTGCGTCGGGCGCACCGCCACGTCGGCCTCGCGCCGCGTCAGGTTGAGGTTGCGGTTGTCGATCACCAGCTCGACCTCGACCTCGGCGTGGCGGGCGCGGAAGGCGGCGATGATCGGCAGCACCAGGAACTGGGCGATGTCGTCCGGCGCGGTCAGGCGCAGCGTGCCGGTGAGGTGCGTCGCGCTGCCGTCGGACAGCCCCTCCTCCAGGCTCGCGGCGGCCTGGTCCATGCGCTCGGCCGTCGCCACCAGCTCGCTGCCGAGGGCGGTCGGCGCATAGCCGCTGGGCAGGCGCTCGAACAGCGAGGCGCCGAGCCGCCCTTCCAGCGCCCCCAGCCGGCGATAGACGGTCGAGGGATCGACGCCCAGCGCCCGCGCCGAGGCCGCCAGGTTGCGGCCCCGCGCGACGGCGAGGACGAGCTGCAGGTCATCCCAGGCGAGGGCCATGGCTCTTTGCAATTATGCAAGCGTTCTCGGGAAGACTGCGCCGATGATTTGCGCGCTGGCAAGACCCTACATTCCAGTCAACCGGACGCCGCACCCTCAACCCACTTCGCCGGCGTCGCACCCTTAGGAGAGCCTGACATGTCCGCCAATCTCGACGCCCGCGCCGCGGCCTATGGAGCGCTGCTCCTGCGCGTCGCCTCCGGCCTGCTGTTCCTGCTGCACGGCCTCTATCTCAAGGTCTTCATCTTCACCATGCCCGGCACCGTCGCCTTCTACGAGTCGATCGGCCTGCCCGGCGTCTTCGCCTGGCTGACCGTCGCCGGCGAGGTCGTGGGCGGCCTGATGCTGATCCTCGGCGTCCACGTGCGCCTGGCCTCGGTCTGGCTGATCGCCATCCTGCTGGGCGCGGTCTGGGTGCATGGCGGCAACGGCTGGCTCTTCACCGGCAGCGGCGGCGGCTACGAATACCCGGCCTTCTGGGCCGCCGTGCAGGGTGCCATCCTGCTGCTGGGGCCCGGCGCGCACGCGCTGCCGGTCGCCCTGTTCGGCCGCAAGGCCCCGGCCGCGCGCCCCGCGGCCGCCTGATCCGCGGCCGCCCGATTCGCGCCGTGCCGAAGGGCGGGCGGTCCCTGCGGGCCCGCCCGCCCTTCGCGCGTCTAGAGGCTGCGGCTGACCTGCAGGATGGCGGCGCCGATGACGATGACACAGGCGGCCGCCAGGCGCCGGGCGCCGAAGGGCTCCGCCAGCAGGCGGGTGCCGATCAGCGCGGCGAAGAGCACCGAGGTCTCGCGCAGTGCCACGACGTGGGTCATGGGCGCGACGCTCATGGCCCAGATGACGATGCTGTAGGCCGCGGCCGAGATGAAGCCGCCGAGCAGCCCGTAGAGCAGGTCCTGACGCCGGATCACCGGGTTCCGGCGCCGCTTCCAGGCGGTGTAGGCGACCATCGGAAAAGAATCCACGGCGAAGAGCCAGGCGATGTAGCTGAAGCGCGCATCGCCGCCGCCGGCCGCCCGCACACCCTGGCCGTCCGACACCGAATAGGCGGCGATGGTGAGGCCGGTCAGCAAGGCGAAGACCACTGCCCAGCCGTCGCCCGGCCGGGCGACGTGACCGCGCGGCTTCCAGGCCAGCGCCATGAGGCCGGCGGAAAGCACCAGCAGGGCCGCGACCTCGACCAGGCTGGTCGCCTCGTGCGCGAAGAGCCAGGCGCCGATGGCGACCAGCGCCGGCGCCGAGCCGCGGGCGATGGGATAGACCTTGGAGAGATCGCCGTGCCGGTAGGCGCCGAGCAGCGTGAAGTAGTAGCCGCAGTGGATGATGACCGACGCGATCAGCCAGGGCAGCGCCGCGCTGTCCAGCGGCGGCAGGAAGAAGAGCGCCGGGATGGCGATCAGCGAGGGCGCCAGGATGACGAAGGTCTGGCGCATCAGCCGGTCCTCGCCCGCCTTCACCATGGCGTTCCACGAGGCGTGCATCACCGCCGCCAGCAGCACCAGGCCAAAGACCAGGGGATCGAGGACCAAGGCAGAGGACTCCTGACGCGGGCGGTCGTTGTCACAAAAGCGTAACGGGCCGGCAGACTGCGCCCGCCGGTGCCCTGCAAGTAGCGCGGGAATGACAGACGGGCATTGCGGCGGCTGCGGGGCCGACAACAGGGGGTGATTTACCGCATACCATATGAAAGCATGTGGTCTTTCCCGTCGCGGCCCGGCCCCGGCCAGGGAGGAGAGACAAAGCTCGTGCGATTTCGCCGCCGCATGCGCCAGTTTGGCGAGCTGACCCGCTGGCGCGACTGGGCCGATTCGAAGATTCCGCCGCTGCTGGCGGCCCTTGGGCTGGCCGCGCTGCCAATCGCCACCGAGGCTTGGCCGCTGCTGGGGCGCATGCTGCTGCTGCTGGGGGCCATCGTCCTGCTGGCGGTCTTTGGCCATGTGGTCAACGACCTGGCCGACCGCCGGGCCGACTTGGTCGCCGGCAAGTCCAAGGTAATCAACCGCCTGCCGGCCTTCGTCCCGCCGCTGGCCGCCGCCGCCGCCGCCGCCGGCAGCCTGGCCATCGTGGCCCTGTCCTTCGATCCGCTCGCGCTGGGCCTGCTGGCCGCCGCACTCCTGCTGGCCGCCGCCTACTCCCTGCCGCCGCGCCTGAAGGAGCGGGGCTGGATGGGCTGGGCCGCCTCGGCCCTGGCACAGCGCGGCCTTCCCGCGGCCCTGGTCTTCCAGGCCTTCGATGCCTGGAGCCCCCCGGCCATCCTGCTGGTCCTGCTCAACACCCAGGTCGGCCTGCGCTTCATCGTCGTGCATCAGGTGCTGGACCGCGAGAACGACCTGCAGAGCGGCCTCTCGACGCCCGGGACCCGCGGTCCGGCGGAGCGGCTGGAGCCGCTGCTGCGCCGGCTGTTCTATCCCGTGGAGGTCCTGCTGCTGGTCGGCTTCGCGGTCGCACTGGCCGTCACCTATCCCGGCTGGCCGACTCTTCTGGTCGTCGGCGTGTCGATCGCCGCCACGTTGCTGGCGGCGTTCCGGCGCCGCCTGGCGCCGCCGACCTCGTACCAGGCGCTGGCGCCCCTGCATGTCCTCGGCCTGCCGGTCGGCATGACATTGCTGCCGACGCTGCAGAGCGTGGCCTTCCTGCCGCTGCTGGCCATCGCCCTGGCGCTGGGGCGGCGCGAAGCCAAGGCGCTGCTGGGAGCCTCGGACCGAGCCGTGCCGAGGCCCGCCGCCGCCGCGCCGGGCGGCCCGGCGACCGCCCTGGCCCGGCTGCGCGCCCAGGCGCAGTCGCGCGGCCTGCGCGCGCTGCGGCGGCTGCAGGCGGCGGACGGCAGTTTCCCGCTGCAGCGGCGGCTGCAGGTGCCCTGGTGGCGACAGGGTGCCCGCTGGCAGCCCTGCGGCCCGCTCTTCTCCACCGCCTATGTACTGCTCTCGGCCGGCAGGCTGCTGCCGGCCGAGAGCCGGGACGCAGCCCTCGCCTATATCCGCCGGGCGCGGCGCGGCGACGGGCTGTGGGACTACGACCCGGCCCTCGGGATCCCGCCGGATTCCGACTGCACCGCTTGCGCCCTGGCCGCGCAGGCGCTGCTCGACCCGACCGGGGCCGACCCGGGCGGACCGGCGCTGCTGCGCAGCTTCTGGCGCGCGCCGGACGGTCCCTTCCGCTCCTGGCCGGACAACGGCATGTGGGCCCTGCCGGAGCGC
This sequence comes from Pseudomonadota bacterium, assembly GCA_029781795.1. Classification (GTDB taxonomy): domain Bacteria; phylum Pseudomonadota; class Alphaproteobacteria; order Kiloniellales; family JACOMY01; genus JAKOWB01. Next base: position 10,537 of record JAKOWB010000454.1, read on the forward strand.
GACGACGCGGTGGTCAACTGCAACGTGCTTCATGCCCTGCGGTTGCTGGGCGCCACGCCCAGCGCGGCGGAGGTGGCGGCGGCGCTACGGCTGCTCGCCGCCAGCGGCGAGGGGTCGCGCTACTACTGCGCGCCCAGCACGCTCGCCCATGCCGCCCGGCGCGCCGGTTTCGCCTGGGAGGACCTGCCCGCGGGCCTGCGGCGACCGCCCGAGGCCGGCGACGCGGCGGACGTCGCGCAGCACCTGGCCGCCCAGCCGGACCAGGATCCGCGGCTGGTCGGCGCCCTGCTGGCGCTGCAGCGGCCGGACGGCAGCTGGCCGGTCGCGCCCTGGGTGCGCGCAGTCGGCGAGCCCACGCCGCTCTGGGGCAGCGCGGCCGTCAGCACGGCCCTGGCGCTGGAGGCCCTGGCCCGCGACGGCTAAAGCGGTTTCGCTTCTGATTGAATCGAACCGCTCTAGCTACCTATTGATTTCACGCATTTTCTTGACGCGAACCGGCGTCCGCTTCGCTCGAAAATGCGCTAGCCTTCGCGCCGGCGCTTCAGCAGCAGATAGAGCGCGCCCTCGCCGCCGTGATTGGGGCGGGCGGTGGCGATGGCCAGGACGTGCGGGCGGAAGGCCGGCTCGTTCAGCCAGCGCGGGACCTGGCGCTTCAGCACGCCGCCCTCCTCCTGCGTGCGCCCCTTGCCGGTGACCAGCAGCACGCAGCACAGGCCGGAGGCGACGGCGCCGGCGATGAAGCGCTCCAGCGCGGCATGGGCACGCGCCTGCGTCATGCCGTGCAGATCGAGCTTGGCCTCGATCGGCACCTGGCCGCGGCGCAGGCGCTCGGCGCTGCGGCGGTCGAGGCCGGCGGGCGCGGCGCTGTCCAGCGGTGGCGGCTTGGCAGGCTTCGGCGACGGCTTCGCCGGCGGACGCGGCACCTTGGGCCTCGGCTCCGGCGGCGGCTTCGTCGCCTGCGTCTTGGCCGGCGGCGCGGGCGCGGTGCGCCGGCGCAGCGGCTTCACGTCCCGGGTGGCCTCGGCCCACAGCGCCGCGTCGGGCAGCGGCGGCGGAGGCCTAGAGCGGGACATCCTCGACCAGGATGATGTGCAGCCGCCGCGGCCCATGCGCGCCGAGCTGGATCTGCTGCTCGATGTCGGCGGTGCGCGAGGGGCCGGTGACGAAGTTGAAGGAGCGCGGCATGCGCCCCTCGCCCTGCGCCTGGCGCGTCAGGTCGAAGGCCTCCTCGTAGCTCGCCACCACCTGGCTCGCCTTCACCACGGCGATGTGGTTGTCCGGCAGGAAGGCCAGCGTCGTCGGGGTCTGCGCGCTGGACTGCAGCACCAGCGTGCCGGTCTCGGCCACGGCGCAGAAGACCGGCGTCAGCGAGGTCAGGTCGCTGCCCTCGCCGCGCCCTTCGCTCACCTCCAGCAGCGGTGTCCGCTCGAAAGGCAGGTCGCGCAGCAGCGGATGCGGCGCGCGCTTCAGGCGCGGCGGCAGGTTCTGCTGGCGCAGGTAGTCGGCGATGGCGGCCGGAATTTCGTCCAGGCTCTTGACGCGCTGCGTCGTGCCGGCCAGCGCCTGCACCTGCTGCTCCAGCAGGGCGACGCGGTGCGCCGTGTCGCCCTGGCCGCGCGCGGGCACGAGGCCGCGCTCGTGCCGGGCGATCCGCTCGGTCACGCCGGCGGCGCCGACACGGCCGGGACCCTGTGCCAGACGGATACGCAGCTTGCCCAGGATGACGTCACGCGCGCTCATGCCCCACCCGCCCGATGCTGGCCCGCCTTCTGCCTGGCCCGCCACTGGGCCTGGAAACTGCGCCCTTCGGGTGCCGGCAGGTCGCGCACCTTGGTCCAGCCGCCGGCCAGCGGCAGGCTGGAGAGGCGACCGTTGCGGCGGCCGAGCCAGCCCAGCAGCCGCGCACCCAGGCCGCTCACGCGGCGATAGAGCGCCGGGCGGCGGGCGAAGAAGGCCCAGAGCTTCAGGCCGCTGCGCTGCGCGCGCGGCGTCAGGTGGCGCTCGAACTCCTTCTCGCGCCAGTGGCGCATCAGCTTGGGCAGCGGGATGCGCATCGGGCAGACGCTCTCGCAGCGACCGCAGAAGGTGGAGGCGTTGGGCAGGTTGCGCGCCTCCTCCAGGCCGATGAGCTGCGGGTCCAGCACGGCGCCGATCGGCCCGGGATAGACCCAGCCGTAGGCATGCCCGCCGATCGCGTGATAGACCGGGCAGTGGTTCATGCAGGCGCCGCAGCGGATGCAGCGCAGTACCTCCTGGAACTCGCTGCCCAGCATGTCGCTGCGCCCGTTGTCCAGCAGCACGACGTGATACTCGTCCGGCCCGTCCAGGTCGCCAGGGCGGCGCGGGCCGGTGGAAAGCGTGGTGTAGGTCGAGAACTCCTGCCCCGTCGCCGAGCGGGCCAGCACACGCAGGATCTGCGCCAGGTCCTCCAGGGTCGGGACGATCTTCTCCAGGCTGGCGATGACGATGTGCACGCGCGGCAGGTTCTGCGTCAGGTCGCCGTTGCCCTCGTTGGTGACGATGATCGAGGTGCCGGTCTCGGCGATCAGGAAGTTGGCACCGGTAATGCCGACGTCGGCGGCCAGGAACTTCTGCCGCAGCATGGCGCGCGCCTCGGCCACCAGCAGGGCGGCATCGCTGAGGTCGCGGCCCTGCGGCAGCTCGCTGTGGACGCGGCGGAAGTCGGCCTCCACCTGCTCCTTGGTCAGGTGCACGGCCGGCGCGATGATGTGGCTCGGCGGCTCGTGGCGCAGCTGGATGATGTATTCGCCGAGGTCGGTCTCGACCGGGGTGATGCCCTTCTCCTCCAGGAAGTCGTTGATGGCGATCTCCTCGCCGATCATCGACTTGCCCTTGGTGACGGTGCGGGCGCCGGCGCGCTGGCAGATCTGCAGGATGCACTGGCGGGCATCCTCGCCGGTCTCGCACCAGTGCACCTGGCCACCCGACTCCTTCACCTTGGCCTCGTAGCGCTCGAGGTAGAGGTCGAGGTTGGCCAGCACGTGGTCCTTGATGGCACGCGCCCGGTCGCGCAGCGCCTCGAACTCCGGCAGCCTGGCCGCCGCGGCCGCGCGCTTCTCGATGAAGCCGGTGCGCACGAAGCCCATCGCGCGCTGCAGGTTGGGGTCGGCCAGCGCGGCGTCGACATTGGCCTTGAACGCGTGGCTGGTCGGCTCCATCAGCGCTTCGTCTCCTTGGCCTCGCCAATGGCGGGACCGTCGCTCATGCCGGCCAGCACTTCGGCGACATGGCGCACCTGGATCGGCGAGCGCTCGCGCTTCAGCTTGCCGGCCATGTTGAGCAGGCAGCCCATGTCGCCGGCCAGCAGCGTGCCGGCGCCGCTCGCGGTCACATGGGTCAGCTTCTCGCTGACCATCTTGTCGCTGATTGCCGGGTACTTGACGCAGAAGGTGCCGCCGAAGCCGCAGCAGACCTCGCTGTCCTTCAGCTCCTTCAGTTCCAGGCCCGCGACGCTGGCCAACAGGCGGCGCGGCTGTGCCTTGATGCCGAGCTCGCGCAGGCCGGAGCAGGAGTCGTGATAGGTGACGCTGCCGGCGAACTGCGCTGCGACGCCTGTCACGCCCATGACGTCGGCCAGGAAGGCGACCAGTTCGTAGGTGCGTCCGGCGAGCTCTTTCGCCTTCGCCTCCCACTCGGCGTCGCCGGCGAAGAGCGCCGGGTAGTGGTGGCTGATCATGCCGCCGCAGGAGCCCGAGGGCACCACGACGTAGTCGTAGCCGGCGAAGGCCTGGATCACGCCCCTGGCCACCGCCGCCGCATCCTTGCGGTCGCCCGAGTTCCAGGCCGGCTGGCCGCAGCAGGCCTGCGCCTCGGGCACCTCGACGCGGCAGCCGGCGTCTTCCAGCAGCTTGATCGCGGCGAAGCCCACCGTCGGGCGGAACAGGTCCACCAGGCAGGTGACGAAGAGCGCGACGCGGGGCGAGGCGGGCGGCGCGGCGGAGGGCACGGGAGGCGACATGCGCCGGAGAATGGGGGCCGGCCGGGCACTTGGCAAGGCACTGCGGCGGCGGACTTATCCGCCTCCCGGCCCGGCGCCTGTCGAGCGTCTTGCATAACTTCGTATGCAACCTACGATCCTGGTCCCGCAACCGGCCAGACCGCACCAGGGTGCCCGACAACCTGTCCGCCGACCTGTTCGACCGGAGCCTCTTCGTCGTCCTGGCCCAGCCGCGGACCGGCTCGACCTTTCTCTGCGACCTGCTCGACCGCCATCCGGCCCTGGCCTGCCACGACGAGCTGTTCCACAGGCGCTGGGTCGGGCTGAACGGCCCCGGCTACGACGACCTGAAGTCGCTGCCGCTGCGCGAGTCCGCGCCGCTGGACTTCCTGGCGCGCGTGGTGGCGCGTGGCCTGGAGAGCCCGGGGGTCCGGCGGGTCGGCTTCAAGTACTTCCCGGAGCACGAGCCGGCGATCGCCGCGCTGCTGGTGGAGCGGCCGGCCATTCCCGTCCTGCGGCTGCGGCGACGCTCGGTGCTGGCGCAGTACGCCTCGTTCCGCAACGCCCTGGCGGCGCGCGACTGGTTCGGGCTGGAGGGCAAGGCGCGGCGGCTGCGCGCCACCTTCGCGCTGGCCGACTATCTCGCCTTCCACGAGCGGCTGGAGCGCGAGGAGAAGGCTTTTGCCCGGCTGCTGCGCGGCCGGCCGCATCTGGTCCTGACCTACGAGTCGCTGACGCGGCCACGGACGCAGGCGCGGCTGCAGCGCTTCCTCGGCCTCGAAGTCCTGCCGCTGCGGTCGGTCCAGGAGCGCCAGGACAGCCGCCGCACGCTGGCCCGCTTCACCAACCCGCTGGCCGCCGGCTGCCTCGGGCCGCTGCTGCGCTTCCGCTGGTCGCGCCGCCTGGCGGGCCGAGTGCTGCGCCGGCGCCGCCACGCGGCACGGCGCGCCTAGTCGCGCTCCATCAGCACCACGGGGATCGGCGGGAAGCCGGCGCCGCGCCCGCCGAAGGTGCCTTCGCCGACCTTGCGGAAGCCCTGGCGGGCATAGAAGGGCGCGGCGTTCATCGTCGCCTCGATCCGCACCGGCCCGGCGTGGCCCTCGCGCGCCTGCCGCAGTCCGACCGCGAAGAGCGCCTTGCCGACGCCCTGCCCCGCCACCTCGGGCAGCAGGAAGAGGCGCGTCAGTTCGCCCGGCACGGCATCGACGTAGCCGACCACCCGGCCATCCAGCTCGGCGACCTTGATGCGGCCGCTGGCGGCGTCGGGACGGTAGGTCTCGGGTGTGCGGTCGCCCATCCAGTCGGCGATCTGCGCGGCGCTGTAGTGCCCGCGCGCCAGGCCTTCGACCGAGGCCCGGGTGACGACAAAGATCGCCTCGGCGTCGGCGGCGACGGCGGGGCGGATGTTGATGCGCTGGTCCATGCGACCTCCTGCGAAGCCAGCGAGGCTGCGCGCGGCCAGGACGCGCCGCAAGCTGCTTGACAGACCTCGGTCGAAGCGCAGAGTCCTCGCGGCGAACAAGCGGGCAATCGGGGGCCACATGCGTCATCTCACCGGCGGCGGCCTGCTGGCCGCACTGATCCTCGCGGCACAGGCGAGCGGCGCCGCGGCAGACGGCGCCGCACCCTGGACCGGCTTCTATGTCGGGCTGCACGTCGGCGCCTTCTGGGGCGATGCCGCCTATGACGAGCCGGACTATCCGGAAGACGACTTCTCGGGCGACATGGACGGCCTCGCCGGCGGTCTTTACGCCGGCTACGCCTGGCAGCTCGGCGACGCGGTGCTGGGGCTGGAGGCCGATGGCGGCGCCGTCGGCGCCAGCCTGGCCGCGGACGGGCCGAGCAACGACTACACGGTGCTCAGCCTGAACTGGAACGCGCACCTGCGCGCCAGGGCCGGCTGGAGCTTCGGCCAGTGGCAGGTCTTCGCCGCCGGCGGCCTGGCGCTGGGCAGGGTGGAGATCGAGGACAGCGACATCGGCTGGGGCAGCATCGACAAGACCCAGCTCGGCTGGAGCGTCGGCGGCGGCCTCGAGGTCGCGGTGACACCCTCGCTGCGCTTCAGGGTCGAATACCTCTACGACGACTACGGCGACCAGTCCGGCGCGATCGCCAACGCCGCCGGCGACTTCACCTACCAGGTCCATGCCGACCTGACCGGCCAGACGCTGCGCGCCGGCCTCGCCTGGCAGTTTTGAGGGAGGGAATTCCTTGCGTATCGCCGCTGCGGCCCTGCTGGGCCTGCTGCTGCCGGCCACGGTGCTGGCGGACGACGCGCCGCGCGACTGGTCCGGTCCCTATCTCGGCGCCTATGCCGGCTACGGCAACGGCGGGCTGGACGTGCGCTTCGACGGCATCCACCCCGGCGACACGCGGGTCGCGGGCGCGGTCGGCGGCGGCTTCGCCGGCTGGAGCCTGCAGTCTGGCGGCCTGGTCTTCGGGCTGGAGGCCGAGGTCGGCGTCTCCTCGGCCGAGGGCGAGGTCAAGGGCAGCGTGACCCTGGTGCCGCCGGACCTGCCCGGCACCTATCACTACGTCGACAAGTTCAGGACACCCTGGACCGCGCGGCTGCGCGGGCGGGCCGGCTGGGCCTGCGGCGACCTGCTGCTCTTCGCCGCCGGCGGCCTGTCGCTCACCGAGGTACGCTTCGGCTACCAGTCGATCTACGACCAGAGCTACAGCTACGACGAGGGCGTGCAGGTCGGCTGGACCGTGGGCGCCGGGCTGGACTACGCCATCGACGGCCACCTGACGGCGCGCGCCGAGTACCTCTATGACGACTGGGGCAGCGCCTGGTACTTCGACCACCCGGACAAGGTGACGCTCAGCGCCCATACCGTCCGGCTGGCGATCTCCTACGGCTTCTGAACCCTGCGCCTCCGGAACCGGCGCGCCGGCCGCCTCAGACGGCGGCCGAGCCGTGGCAGTGCTTGAACTTCTTGCCCGAGCCGCAGGGGCAGGGCGCGTTGCGCTGGACCTTGCCCCAGGTGCCGGGGTCCTTGGGGTCCAGCGCGATGCCGGCCGGCGGGGCGTTGCGCACCGTGCCCTGCGCCAGGCGCGGCTCGGCGGCGCCGGGCGCCCCACCGCTTGCTCCCAGGCCGATGCCGCCCTGGGCCACGCCGCTGGCCATCGCGCCGGCGCCGACCAGCGCCGGGTCCTCGCGCGTCTCGCGCAGGCGCTGCATCTCCGGCTCCGGCGCGGCCGGGGCGGGCGCGCCCTCGCGCGGGCGGAAGTCGACGTGGGTCAGGACCTGCGTCACCTCCTGGCGTACCTCGGAGAGCATCTGCTCGAAGAGGTCGAAGGCCTCGCGCTTGTACTCGATCAGCGGGTCGCGCTGGGCATAGGCGCGCAGCGAGATGCCGTGGCGCAGGTGGTCGAGCGACAGCAGGTGGTCCTTCCACTGCTTGTCCAGGATCACCAGCACCACCTCCTTCTCCAGCGCCCGCATGACGCCAGGGGTGATGAGAGCGGTGCGCTCGGCCATCAGCTTGTCGGCGGCGGCCGTCAGGCGCTCCAGGATCTCCTGGTCGGCGATGCCTTCCTCTGCCGCCCAGTCCTTGATCGGCAGGTCGAGGTTCAAGAGGCGCCGCGCCTCCTCGTGCAGGGCGCCGCTATCCCACTGCTCGGCATAGGCGCCCTTGGGGATGTAGCGCGCGACGATCTCCTCGATCACCTCGGCGCGCATGTCGGTGACCGTGTCATGCACGTCGTCGACCCGCATGATGTCGCGGCGCTGCTCGTAGACCACCTTGCGCTGGTCGTTCATCACGTTGTCGAAGCGCAGCAGGTTCTTGCGGATCTCGTAGTTGCGCGCCTCGACCTTCTGCTGCGCCTTCTCCAGCGCCTTGTTCACCCAGGGATGGGTGATGGCCTCGCCGTCCTTCAGGCCCAGCTTGGTCAGCACGCCCTCCAGCCGCTCGGAGCCGAAGATGCGCATCAGGTCGTCCTGCAGCGACAGGAAGAACAGCGAGCCGCCGGGGTCGCCCTGGCGGCCGGAGCGGCCGCGCAGCTGGTTGTCGATGCGGCGGCTCTCGTGCCGCTCGGTGCCGATGACGTAGAGACCGCCGGCCTTCAGCACGATCTCGCGGTTGGCCGCCACCTCGGCCTTGATGCGCTCGATCGCGCGGGCCTTCTCGGCCTCGTCGGTGATCTTCGCGGTCTCCTGGCGCACCCGCATCTCGACGTTGCCGCCGAGCTGGATGTCGGTGCCGCGGCCGGCCATGTTGGTGGCGATGGTGACGGCCCCCGGCCGGCCCGCCTGGGCGATGATGTAGGCCTCCTGCTCGTGGTGGCGGGCGTTCAGCACCTGGTGCGGGATGCCGCGCTGCTGGAGGATTTCAGCGAGCTGCTCGGACTTCTCGATGCTGACGGTGCCGACCAGCACCGGCTGCTGGCGCTTCCGGCACTCCTCGATCTGCATCACGATCGCGTTCAGCTTCTCGCGGCCCGTCCGGTAGACCTCGTCGTCGTGGTCCTTGCGGATGCAGGGCACGTTGGTCGGCATCTCGACGA
>JAKOWB010000190.1 GCA_029781795.1 Pseudomonadota bacterium
AAAGGCGCCGCCCAGCAACAGGCCGAGGCGCTGCCGCCTGGCCGCCCGGTCCTCGCCCGGCAGCAGCCGCGCGGCGAAGGCCAGCAGCAGCAGCGTCGCCAGCGCCACCAGCAGGTAGAACAGGCGGTGCGGCGCCAGGCCGAGCCAGACGGCCAGGCGCTCGACGCCGAGGAAGAGGTACCAGACCGCGGGCGTGTTGGGGTCGCGCAGCGTGACGTAGAGCTCGCCGCCGGCCGCCCAGCTCCGCGCGCCCGCGAGGTACCCGCAGACGTCGAGGTTGATCGGCGGATAGAGCGCGACGCCGAGGCAGAGCAGGGCGGCGGCCAGCATGACGGCCGGGTGGACTGTGGTCGGGCGGAGAAGCGGCACGGCGGCACAGTCTAGCCGCTGGTAGCGGCCGAAGAGAAACGGCCGGAGCGTCGCCGCTCCGGCCGTACGTCAGATGATGCGATGGTCGAGGACTGGCGTCCGCGGCGGCCTTAGGCCGCCTGGGCGTTCTCGATCACCTTGGGCTGGGCCTTCGGCTGCGTGTCGATCTTGATCGAGCGCGGCTTCAGGGTCTCCGGGATCTCGCGCGCCAGGTCGATGTGGAGCAGGCCGTTCTCCAGGCTGGCCCCCACCACCTTGATGTGGTCGGCCAGGTCGAAGCGGCGCTCGAAGGCGCGCTGCGCGATACCGCGGTAGAGGAAGTTGCCGTTGGGCTCACCCTCCAGCTTGGCCTTCTTGCCGCTGACGTAGAGGCTGCCCTCCTTGACCGTGATGTCCAGGTCGCCCTCGCCGAAGCCGGCGACGGCCATGGAAATCCGGTACTTGTCCTCCGCCACCTTCTCGATGTTGTAGGGCGGATAGGAGAAGGCCTGCTCGTCGGTACGGCTCACGCCGTCCAGCAGCGAGGCGAGGCGGTCGAAGCCGACGGTGGCGCGATAGAGCGGGGAAAGATCGTAGGTACGCATGGTCCAAGTCCTCCTTGGGAGCAACGAGGTTGATCGGGCGGGACCGCCCGGCTGGGCCGATCCCTGCATGCGCCGGTGAGCGGTGGACCCCGTCTGGGCATCCGGCTCGCCGGCTCGACCTCGATGTAGGAAGCGGCCCGGCGCCCTTCAAGGGGTCGGGGGACCTGGTCTAAGTCGTTGAAATGCAAAGGGGCGCCGAAGCGCCCCTTGGTCGGTAACCGGCCGTGGCCGAAGGTCCCTCAGGACTTCTTCGGCAGGCCGATGCCGGCGAACTTCTTG
>JAKOWB010000194.1 GCA_029781795.1 Pseudomonadota bacterium
ATCGCCAACGAGCAGGCGCTGGCCGACATCGGCGCCGCGGTGAACTGGCTGAAGGGCGAGGGCCTGCAGGTCGCCGTCATGGGCTTCTGCTGGGGCGGCCTGCTCTCCTGGCTGTCCGCTGCGACACTGCCGATCGCCGGCGCGGTCAGTTTCTACGGCGGCGGCATCGACGGGCAGGCCGACAGCTTCAAGCCGAAGACGCCGATCCAGCTCCACTACGGCCTGCAGGACGGCTACATCGGCCCGGAGGCGCGCGCCAAGGCGCGCGCGGCGGCGCCCAGGGCCGAGTACTTCGAGTACCCGGCCGACCACGGTTTCTGCTGCGACGAGCGCGGCAGCTATCACGCCGACAGCGCGGCGACGTCGCGCGGCCACGCGCAGGATTTCCTGCACCGCGTACTGGGCTAGCCCCGCCGGTCAGAGCGCGAAGCGCCGCCTGATCGCCTCGGCCGCCTGGTCGGGCGACAGGCGACTGGTGTCGACCTCCAGGTCGTAGGTCACGCCCTGGTGGACACGGGCGAACTGCCAGCGGGCCAGGCCGAGCGCCCGGTCGCCACGCTGGCGCTCGCGCGCCTCCAGCACCTGGAGCGGGGCCATCACGGCGATCCAGTGAACCGTGAAGGGCGCGAGGACGGCGCGGTAGTCCGCGGCGGCCTCGTCCAGCAGGACCTCGTCCAGGATGATGTCGTTGCCGGCAGCCGCCAGCGCCGCAACCGCGCGCCGCATGCCGGTCATCAGGCGCCGGCCAGTCGGCCCCTCCTGGATGGCGAGACTGGGCCGGCCGTCGTCTTCGCCGGGCACCAGGCGATAGCCCTCGTCATGGTCCCACAGCGCCGGCGGCAGCATCGCCAGGAAGGCATCCATCGCGACGTTGAGGAAAGGCGTCGCGGTGATCGCCTGCAGCGCCCTGGCGATCGACGACTTGCCGGCGCTGCCGACGCCGTTCAGCAGGACGATGCGCGCCGGCTGGCTCACGGCGCCACGGCAATGCCGCCGCGCAGCGCGCCGGCGGCGACGTTGCCCCAGAGGACGGCGTGGTCCTCGGGCAGGGCGCGGCTGTTCGGCATGGCCAGCCAGACGCGATAGAGCCGGCGCACCTTCGCCTGCGCCGGATCGTTCTGGAAGGCCTCGCGCGCGTGATAGACGACGTGGTTGTTGACGAACTGCAGGTCGCCCGGCGCCAGCGTCATGCGATAGCAGAGCGCCTCGGCCACCGCGTGCAGCAGGTCCAGCGCCTCGAGCTGCGCGGCGCTGAGGCGCGGCGCGCCGGGCAGCATCTGCGCCGCCTCGATGAAGGTGCGCGAGTAGTGGCTGGTGAAGCGCCCGTCGCGCAGGCCGAAGACGGGCAGCAGGTAGAAGAGCTCCTCGCCGCCCTTCTCCTCGCCCAGGCGGCTGCGCGGGTAGGGCTGGTACAGCAGCTCGAGCAGGTCCGGCCGGCGCCGCAGGATCTCGTTGTGCACCGCCAGGGTCGAGACCACCTTGCTGAGGCCGCCCTCGCTCGCCTGCCCGGCGCAGAGCAGGCCCACGACGTCGGTGCGGTCGGTGTGGAAGCGCAGCGGCCCGGTCGAGACCGCGCGGCTGTAGCTGCCGAGGAAGGTGCCGTTCGCGGTTTCCAGCTTGCCGTGGATCGCCGGGGCGGCGGCGCCCTCGTCCTGGATAATCTTCATGCGCAGCCCGGCATTGCTCTGCGATACCGGCGTGCCCAACAACTGGCCCAGGCCGTACCAGAGGCGCCTGAGGTCGGCGTCGTCGTAGCGCTCGACCGGCAGGCCGCTGATCAGGGCGACGCCGCGCCCGTGCTCCAGGCCCTCGGCGACGCGGTCGAAGAGGGCCCGCACCGAAGGGGCGCGGAAGTCGCCCGGACCGATCTCCTCCCAGCCCAGGCCGCGGCGCTTGACCTCTTGCAGCGCCGCGTGAATCTCCGCCGTCATCGCCGGAGTCAGGCGGTAGCGCCAGTCGCTGGCCTCCGCCAGTTCCGCCCCGGTCCAGAGGCTGGCGCCTTCGAGCGCTTGACGCGGCATCGGCTCTCTCCCCATGTCTAGTGGATCGGACGCTAGGAGCGCCCGGCCGGCCCGGTCAAGGCGACCCTGCCATGCGACAGGCGGCGGGGGAATGCGGACCCCGGTCGCGGCGTAGAATCGGCATGACCCGCGCGCACCCGCTGTTGCTGTGCCTCCTGCTGGCCCTGGCCGCCTGCCAGGCCGCCAAGCCGACGGCCTATGGCCCGGTCACGGCGACGAGCGAATACGGCTACAAGGACCAGAAGCTGGACGAGCGCACCTGGCGCGTCTCCGTCGCCGGCAACAGCCACACCGACCGCGACCTGGTGGAAAACCAGTTGCTCTACCGCGCCGCCGAGATCGCCCTCGCCAACGGCGCCGACGGCTTCGTGGTGCTGGACCGCGACATCGATCGCGACGTCAAGTACCGGACCACCTACAACCCCTATTACGCCTATCCCTACGGTGGCTTCTGGGTCGGGCGGCCCTACTACGATCCCTTCACCCGCCGACTCTATCCCCCGGGGTTCGGCCCCTGGGGCTTCTATGGCTTCGGCGGCTATTCGGCCGGCGCCGGCATGATCTTCGGACCGCCGGCGCGCGCGACGACGCAGGCAGTGACCCGCTATACCGCCTATGCCGAGGTGCAGCTCTACAAGGGTACGCCACCCGAGGGGCAGGGCGCCGCCTATGATGCGCAGGAGTTGTCCGAGCAGCTCGCCGACAAGGTGAACAAGCCGAAGCCGGGCAAGAGCTAGCGAGGCTCTAGTCGAAGGCAACCTGCGCTACCGGCGGCAGGTGCCCGGCGAGCTGCGTCCAGGCCTCGCCGCCGTCCTCGCTGATCCAGAGATTGCCGGTGGTGCTGCCCATGGCGAGGCGCCGGCCTGTGGCGTCGACGTCGAGCGCGTGGCGATAGACCAGGTCGAAGGCCTCGCGCTGCGGCAGTCCCTGGCCGAAGGCGCCGAAGCTCCGGCCGCCGTCGTCGCTGCGCAGCACCACCAGGCGGCCGTCCACCGGCACGCGGCACTCGTCCTTCACCGCGGGCACGAACCAGGCCGTGTCAGGCTGGCTCGGATGCGCCGCCACGGCGAAGCCGAAGGCGGAGGGGGCCGGCGCTTCGATCTCGCGGAAGGTGGCGCCACGATCGTCGGAGACGAACATGCCATTGTGATGCTGGCACCAGATCCGGTCGGGCGCCGCGGCCGTCGCCGCGAGGCGATGCGGGTCCTGGCTCTCCGGTTTGAAGGCCAGGTCGGGCGGCAGGTAGGCGGCGCGCAGGCCCTGGCCACCCTGGCGCCAGGAGGCGCCGCCGTCATCGCTGAGCCAGGCGCCGCCGCAGGAGATGCCGAGGGTCAGCCGCCGCGAGTCGCGCGGGTCGACCAGGATCGAGTGGATGCCTGGCGCGTCATAGCCGCCACCGAACCACTGGGCGCGCTGCGGCACTGCCCAGAGCGGCTCGTTGAGCTGCCAGCTCTCGCCCCGGTCGGCGCTGCGGAACAGTGCGCCCGGAATCGTGCCGGCCCAGAGCACGCCCGGCTCGTCCGCGCCGCCGGCCGCCAGGGTCCAGATGAGTTGCACGCTTGGCGCCTTGGCGGCCTCGCCCGCCGGCGCCGGCGGGAAGGCCGGGGCGGGCAGCTCGCTCCAGGTCCCGCCGTCGTCGCTGCAGTGCAGCTTGACGCCGAAGTGGCCGAGGTTCAGCGCCGCGTAGAGCGTGCCGTCCCGTGCGTCGTGCAGCAGCGCGCTGACCGGCTGGCCCAGGAAGGCCGGCGCCTCCAGCTGCCAGCCGTCGGCGTGACGGCGCGCGCAGAAGAGGCCCTTGCGGGTGGCGATGCGCAGCGTGTCGGACATGGGACCTAGCCTCCCGAGAGCGCCTGGAACACGAAGACCTCGTCGTCCGCCGCCAGCGGGTCGCTGAGCGTCACGCGGTCAGCGAGTGGCTTGTCGTTGACGTAGATGATGACGTGGCGGCGCAGCCTGCCTTGCTCGTCCAGGATGTAGGAGCGCAGGCGCGGATTCTCGGCGAAGACGCCGTCCAGCGCCTGGCGCAGCGTGCCGCCGGCATGCGGCCGGGGCGGGCAAGCAAGGTGGCGCTGCAGATTGGCGGTGAAGCGGACCTGACCCATGGGCGGATGGGCCTTTCGCGCGGCTCAAAAGGGTTAGACGCGGCAGAGACTGCCGCGCCGTCACCCGAAGGGCAAGGTCAGGCCCGTGCCGGCTGGTCCAGGCGCTCTTCCAGGCCGAGGGCGGTCAGCGCCGTGGCGACGATGGACTTGGCGTCCAGGCCGGCCTGCTCGATCTGCTTCTTCGGCGAATCGTGGTCGATGAAGATGTCGGGCAGGGTCATGGGCCGGAAGCGCAGGCCGCGGTCGAACACGCCATGCTTGGCGAGGCAGGTCATGACCAGGGTGGCGAAACCGCCGGTCGAGCCTTCCTCGATGGTGATCAGCACCTCGTGCTCGCGCGCCAGGCGCAGGACCAGGTCCTCGTCCAGCGGCTTGGCGAAGCGCGCGTCGGCGACGGTGGTGGAGAGGCCGCGGGCGGCCAGTTCCTCGGCCGCCTTCAGGGCGTCCTGCAGGCGCACGCCGAGCGACAGCAGGGCGATCTTGCTGCCTTCGCGCAGCACGCGGCCCTTGCCGATCTCCAGCACGCTGCCCCTGGCCGGCAGCTCCAGGCCCAGGCCCTCGCCGCGCGGGAAGCGCACGGCGGTCGGCGCGTCGTCCACCGCGACCTGCGTCGCGGTCATGTGCATCAGCTCGACCTCGTCGGCCGGCGCCATGATGACCATGTTCGGGATGCAGCCGAGATAGGCCAGGTCGTAGCTGCCCTGGTGCGTCACGCCGTCGGCGCCGACCATGCCGGCGCGGTCCATCGAGAAGCGCACCGGCAGGTTCTGGATGGCGACGTCGTGCACCACCTGGTCGTAGGCGCGCTGCAGGAAGGTCGAGTAGATCGCGGCGAAGGGCTTGTAGCCCTCGCAGGCCAGACCGGCGCAGAAGGTCACGGCATGCTGCTCGGCGATGCCGACGTCGAACATGCGGTCGGGGAAGATCTCGGCGAACTTGTGCAAGGACGTGCCGGTCGGCATGGCGGCGGTGACCGCCACCACCTTGGGGTCGGCCTTGGCCTCGGCGATCAGCGCGCGGGCGAAGACGTCCTGGTAGTTCGGCGCCTTCGGCGGCGACTTGTGCTGCTGGCCGGTGATGACGTCGAACTTCACCACGCCGTGGTACTTGTCGGCGGCGGCCTCGGCCGGGCCGTAGCCCTTGCCCTTCTTGGTCACGCAGTGGATCAGCACCGGGCCGTCCCACTCGCCGTCGCGCACGTTCTTCAGCACCGGCAGCAGGTGGTCCAGGTTGTGGCCGTCGATCGGGCCGACGTAGAAGAAGCCCAGCTCCTCGAACAGCGTGCCGCCGGTCAGCATGCCGCGGGCGTACTCTTCGGCCCGCTTGGCCGCGCGCTCGAGCGGCTTGGGAAACTTCTTGGCAACCTCCTTGGCCAGGTGCCGCACCGACTGCACCGGCTTGGAGGAGATCAGCCGCGCGAGATAGGCGCTCATGGCGCCGACCGGCGGGGCGATCGACATGTCGTTGTCGTTCAGGATGACGATCAGGCGCGACTTCATCGCGCCGGCGTTGTTCATCGCCTCGTAGGCCATGCCGGCCGACATGGCGCCGTCGCCGATCACCGCGATGACGTGGTTGTCGCGCTTGTCGTAGTCGCGCGCCACGGCGAAGCCGAGGCCGGCGGAGATCGAGGTCGAGGAGTGCGCGGCGCCGAAGGGGTCGTAGACGCTCTCCTTGCGGCTGGTGAAGCCGGAGAGGCCGCCGCCCTGGCGGATGGTGCGCATCTGGTCGCGCCGTCCGGTCAGGATCTTGTGCGGATAGCACTGGTGCGACACGTCCCAGATCAGGATGTCGTCCGGCGTGTTGAAGACATAGTGCAGCGCCGCCGTCAGCTCGACCACGCCGAGGCCCGCGCCCAGGTGTCCGCCGGTCATCGATACCTGGTCGATCAGGTCGGTGCGCAACTCGTCGGCAAGCTGCCGGAGATCGCTCTCCTTCAGCTTGCGAAGGTCGGCGGGCACCTTCACCTGGTCGAGCAGGGGGGTCTTGGAAGCGCTGTTGTGTCCGATCTGATTCACTTGACTACCTTTCCGGACCCCTGCGGGTCCGTGGTCCTTGATCCCCTGTCCCCGGTGAGCCTGGGACCCCGCCCCGAGTGGGGTCCATCCGGATGGCGGCGCCCTGGCACCCTCAGGAGCGACGCTCGACGACGAAGATGGCCGTCTGGCGCAGAAGGTCGGCCCTTTCCTTGAAAGAATCAAGTCGTTGCTGCGCCGCAGCAACCAGGGTTTCAGCCTGGCGTCGCGCCCCGGCAACACCCAGCAACTTCACGAACGTCGCCTTGTCGTTGCCGGCGTCGGCCCCGGCCGGCTTGCCCAGCTGCTCGGTGGTGCCCTCGACGTCCAAAAGGTCGTCGGCGATCTGGAAGGCCAGGCCCAGGTCCCGGGCATAGCCGGCCAGGGCCTGGTGCTGCGCCGGGCTGGCGCCGCCCAGGATGGCCCCGGCGACGCAGGCATGCTCGATCAGGGCGCCGGTCTTAAGCGCCTGCAACTCCTTGATTCCTTCAAGATCCAGGCCGTTGCGCTCGGGCGAGAGGTCGATCATCTGCCCGCCCACCATGCCGGCGGGCCCGGCGCCCTGGGCCAAGGCGGCGACCAGGGCGATGCGGACGGCCGGGTCGGGGTGGGTCTCGGGCTCGGCCAGCACGGCGAAGGCCTCGGTCAGCAGGCCGTCGCCGGCCAGGATCGCGGTGGCGTCGTCAAAGGCCTTGTGAACCGTAGGCTTGCCGCGGCGCAGGTCGGCGTTGTCCATGGCCGGCAGGTCGTCGTGGATCAGCGAGTAGCAGTGCACCATTTCCAGCGCCACGGCGGCGTTGAGGGCACGCTGCTCGGGCACGTCGAACAGGCGGGCCGACTCGATCACCAGGAAGGGACGCAGGCGCTTGCCGCCGTTGAGGGCGCCGTGGCGCATCGCCTCGATCACCCGGCCGCGCGGGCCGGCGGTGGTAGCCAGGCGGCGGTCCAGCTCGCGCGTGACCTGATCGGCCGTGGCGGCCAGCGCCGCTTCCAGGGTCCGGGACATGGGCTGCCTCAGGCCTGCTCGAAGGGCTCGCTGGAGACGCCCTTGGCGCCGGCCGAGACGCGCTCGATCTTGAGCTGCGCTTCCTTCAGCTTGGCCTCGCAATGGGCCTTGAGCTGCGCCCCGCGCTCATAGGCGGCGATGGCCTCGTCCAGCTTGGCCTGGCCGCTTTCCAGGCTCTCGACGATGCGCTTCAGCTCCTCCAGCGCCTGCTCGAAGGAGAGGCTGTCGACGGGGGCGGGTGTCTTCGGGCTCATGGGCGGAACCCTATAGGCCAAGGGGGCCGGTGGTCGCAACCCGCGGCTGCCGCCCTGGGCGCCTGAAGGGCATCACAGATCCTCCATCAGCGCCTGGACGTGGGCGGCGGCCGACGCGCCCAGTGCGTCGAGGTGGTAGCCGCCCTCCAGGGTCGAGACCAGGCGCCCGCCGCAGTGGCGCCGGGCCAGCCGGCGCAGCTCCAGCGTGATCCAGTGGTAGTCGGCCTCGACCAGTTCCAGGTTGGCCAGCGGGTCCTCGCGGTGGGCGTCGAAGCCGGCGGAAACCAGGATCAGCTCCGGCCTGAAGCGGTCGAGCGCGGGCAGCAGCGCGCCGCTCCAGGCGGCGCGGAAGTGCCCGCCCCCGGCACCGGGCGGCAGCGGGGCGTTGACGATCTGGCCGTGCGCGCCGCGCTCCTCGCTGGCGCCGCTGCCGGGATCGAGCGGCGACTGGTGCGAGGAGGCGAAGAAGGCCTCGCCGTCGTCCCAGAACAGCGCCTGCGAGCCGTTGCCGTGGTGCACGTCGAAATCGACCACGGCGATCCGCTTCAGGCCGTGCGCGGCGCGGGCGTGCAGTGCGCCGACGCCGACGTTGTTGAAGACGCAGAAGCCCATGGCGACCTCGGGCTCGGCGTGGTGGCCGGGCGGCCGCACGGCGCAGAAGGCGCTCGCCACTTCGCCGGCCATCACCGCGTCGACCCCGGCGATCACCGCGCCGGCAGCCCGCAGCGCCGCCTCGCCGGAGCCGGGGGAGAGGATCGTGTCGCCGTCGAGGCCGACATAGCCCGTCTCGGGCACCGCGGCCAGCGCGCGCTCGACGAAGGCCGCGGGGTGGGCCAGGGCCAGTTGCGCCGCCGTGGCGCGCGGCGCCTCGCGCCAGGCGAGGCCGGCAAAGTCGGCGTTGTCCAGCGCCTTCAGCACGGCCGCCAGGCGGGCCGGGCTTTCCGGATGCCAGTGGCCGGTGTCGTGGCGGGCGCAAGCCTCGTGGGTGATCAGCAGGGCAGGGGTCAAGGCGTCGTCCTCCAGGTCTTGCCCCTTATAGCCCGCCTGACACGCCGACGGGACCGCGGGAGTCCGCGTCCTGTCCTGGGACCTATGCTGCATCGCCGCATGACAAGCCCACCCGCGAGGCCCTAGCCTGCTGCGGCACAAAGTTTTTTCCCCGCGCGCGGGGATGCGGCGGCCGGCCCCGGCGTAAGGGGCTGGAGAGGCAAGGCGGCAAGGCGACCCCATGTTGATGGCTGAAACGCGCGGCCAGGCGCTGCGGCGCATCCTGCTCCTGCTGGGGCTGGCGGCGCTGGGCCTCGGCGTCTGGTGGAGCCACGGCCGCTGGTGGGGCGATATCCCGGCGCAGGCGCAGGAGCCCGCCAAGGCTTCCGCCGCGCAGGCACCGCCCCCCCTGCCGGTCGAGGTCGCCCAAGCCAAGGAAGAAGCCGCCGCCGTCGAGATCAGGTCGGTCGGCACGCTGGAATCCGACGAGTCGGTGCAGATTGCCGCCGAGTTGCCTGGACGTATCGCCGAGATCCTGTTCGACGAGGGCCAGCAGGTCGCCGCCGGCCAGCTCCTGATCCGCCTGGACGACCAGCTCGCCCAGGTCGAGCTGAAGGACGCCGAAGCCAGCCTGGATCTGGCCAAGGCCAACTACGAGCGCGCCGCCAAGCTGGCGCAGAGCGGCAGCGGCACGCAGCGCACCTTGGACGAGGCACAGACCGAGCTGGCTCGCGCCGAGGCCGCGGTCGACCTGATCCGCGTGCGGTTGGACAAGCTCTCGCTCACCGCGCCCTTCGACGGCGTGGTCGGCATCCGCAAGGTCTCGCTCGGCGCCTACATCACCGCCGGGCAGGAGCTGGTGAACCTCGAGAAGATCGACCGCCTGAAGGTCAGCTTCAAGGTGCCCGAGCTCTTCCTCGCTCAGATCAAGGTCGGCCAGGCGGTGATCGTGAAGCTGGACGCCCTGCCGGGCCGCAGCTTCGAGGCGCGCATCTACACCATCGACCCGCTGCTCGACATCAATGGCCGCGCGCTCAACGTCCGCGCCCTGCTGCCCAATCCCGACGGCTTCCTGCGTCCCGGCCTCTTCGCCCGCATCACCGTCCAGGTCGACGAGTCGCGCCGCGTGGTGATGGTGCCCGAGGAGGCCATCGTGCCGCGCGACAAGGATCACCTGGTCTTCCGCGTCGTCGAGGGCCACGCCCAGCGCGTGGTTGTTGAACTCGGCGCCCGCCGCGCCGGCCGGGTCGAGGTGCTGAGCGGCCTCAAGGACGGCGACGTGGTGGTGACCGCCGGACAGAACCGCCTGCGCGAGGGCTCGCCGGTCGAGGTGCTCGCCGGCGGCACGGCGAACTAGGCGGGGAAGCGGCGCATGCGTCTGCCCGAGATCTGCATCCGCCGCCCGGTCTTCGCCTCGGTGCTGAGCCTCGTCCTGCTGCTGGTCGGCATGATCTCCTATGGCCGCCTGACGGTGCGCGAGTATCCACGCATCGACGAGCCGGTGATCTCCGTCTCCACCAACTATCCCGGTGCCTCGGCCACCATCATCGAGAGCCAGGTGACGCAGATCCTCGAGGGCTCGATCGCCGGCATCGAGGGCATCGACGTGCTGGAGTCGATCAGCCGTTCGGAATCCAGCCGCATTACCGTCCGCTTCAACTTGAGCATCGATCCCGACGTCGCCGCCAGCGACGTGCGCGACCGCGTCAGCCGCGTGCGCAGCCGCCTGCCGGACGAGATCGACGAGCCCACCATCGCCAAGGTGGAGGCCGATGCCCAGGCCGTCATCTACCTGACCTTCGCCGCCGAGGGCTATTCCGCGCTGGAGCTCACCGACTACGTCGACCGCTACGTCGTCGACCGGCTGAAGAACCTGACCGGCGTCGCCGACGTGGTGATCTATGGCGAGCGGCGCTATGCCATGCGCATCTGGATCGACCGCGAGCGCCTGGCGGCCTATGACCTGACGGTGCAGGACCTGGAGGAGGCGCTGCGCCAGCAGAACGTCGAGGTCCCCTCGGGCCGCATCGAGAGCCAGACGCGGGAGTTCTCGGTGCTCTCGCGCACCGGGCTGGAGACGGTCCAGCAGTTCGAGAACATCGTCCTCAAGTCGGTCGAGGGCTTCCCGGTCACGCTGAAGGACGTGGCGCGGGTCGAGCTCGGCGCCGCCAACTCGCGGCGCGAGGCGCGCTACAACGGCAAGCCCACCATCACGGTCGGCATCATCAAGCAGGCCGTCGCCAACCCGCTGGACGTGTCGAACGCCCTGCGCGCCGACCTGCCGGCGATCAACGAATCGCTGCCCAAGGGCATGATCGCCGAGATCGGCACCGACAGCGCCGTCTTCATCGACCGCTCGATCAAGGCCGTCTACACCACGATCGCCGAGGCCGTGATCCTGGTGGTCCTGGTCATCCTCTTCTTCCTGCGCTCGCTGCGCGCCTCGCTGATCCCGGTCGTCACCATCCCGATCTCGATGATCGCCACCTGCACGCTGATGTACGTGCTGGGCTTCTCGATCAACACGCTGACCTTGCTGGCCATGGTGCTGGCCATCGGCCTGGTGGTCGACGACGCCATTGTCGTGCTGGAGAACATCCACCGCCATATCGAGCGCGGGCAGAAGCCCTTCGTCGCCTCGATCCTCGGCATCCGCGAGATCGGTTTCGCCGTGGTGGCCATGAGCCTGACCCTGGCCGCGGTCTATGCGCCGGTCGCCTTCACGCCGGGGCGCACCGGGCGCCTCTTCATCGAGTTCGCGCTGACCCTTGCCTGCGCCGTGCTGGTCTCCGGCTTCGTCGCCCTGACGCTGACGCCGATGATGTGCTCCAAGCTGCTGAAGCACCACGAGCATCACGGACTGGTGTTCCGCCTGCTGGAACGCGGCTTCAACGCGGTGGAGGCCGGTTACAAGCGGCTGCTCGCCGGCACGCTGCGGCTGCGCCCGCTGGTGGTGCTGGTCGCGCTTGGCGTCGCCGGCGCCAGCGCCTACTTCTACCCGCTCCTCCCGCAGGAGCTGTCGCCGGTCGAGGACCGCGGCGAGGTCATGATCTTCGCCAGCGCGCCCGAGGGCTCGACGCTGGCCTATACCAACAACCAGGCTGCGAAGATCGAGGCGCTGGTGGCGCCGATCGCCGACAAGCGCGCCTTCCTGCTGATCGTCGGCTTCCCCGAGGTCACCGACGTGCGCTCCTTCCTCAGGCTGAAGGACTGGGACGAGCGCGATACCAAGCAGCAGAGCATCGTCAACGCGCTGACGCCGCAGTTGAAGCGCATCCCCGGGCTCTCGGTCTCCGCCGTCAATCCGCCTTCGCTCGGCCAGAGCCGCGGCTCGCGGCCGGTGGAGTTCGTCATCCAGACCTCGGGCACCTACGAGCAGCTGCAGGGCTACGTGCAGGCGGTGATGGACAGGGTCGCCGACTATCCGGGACTGGTGAACCTGGACAGCGACCTGAAGCTGAACAAGCCCGAGCTGCGCATCGAGCTGGACCGCGCCCGCGTGGCCGACCTCGGCCTCGACGTCTCGGTCATCGGCCGCACGCTGGAGACGCTGCTGGGCAGCCGCCAGGTCACCCGCTTCGAGCAGAACGGCGAGCAGTACGACGTGCTGCTGCAGCTGGCCGATGCCGACCGCACCTCGCCCGAGGTGCTGGACACCATCTTCCTGCGCGCGCCCGACGGGCAGATGGTGCAGCTCTCCAACGTGGTGAAGATCCGCGAGACCGTGGCGCCGCGCGACCTGCGCCGCTTCAACCAGCTCCGCGCCGCGACCCTCAGCGCAACCCTGGCCGAGGGCTATTCGCTGGGCCAGGCGCTGGACACGCTGGAAGCCGCCGCCAGGGAGGTCCTGCCGCAGGGCGTGCTGATCGACTTCAAGGGCCAGAGCCGCGAGTTCCGCACCTCGAGCGCCAGCCTCGGCCTGGTCTTCGGCCTGGCGCTCTGCTTCATCTTCCTGGTACTGGCGGCGCAGTTCGAAAGCTATACCGACCCCATCATCATCCTGCTGACCGTGCCCTTCTCGATCACCGGCGCTCTGGCGGCGTTGCACTACGTCGGCGGCACCTTGAACGTCTATTCGCAGATCGGCCTGGTGACGCTGATCGGCCTCATCACCAAGCACGGCATCCTGATCGTTGAGTTCGCCAACCAGAAGCGCGTGCAGGGCCTGGACCGGCGCAAGGCGGTGATCGAGGCCGCGGCGCAGCGCCTGCGACCGATCCTGATGACCACCGGCGCGATGGTACTGGGCGCCGTGCCACTGGCGCTGGCCGAGGGCGCCGGCGCCGAGAGCCGACAGCAGATCGGCTGGGTCATCGTCGGCGGCATGACGCTGGGCACGCTGATGACGCTCTTCGTGGTGCCGACGGTCTATACGCTGTTGAGCCGTCGCCGCGTCGCCTCGGCGGTCGGCACCATTCCGCTGCCGCCCGAGCTGTCGCAGGGCCAGCCGGCGGAGTAGCGGCTCAGGCCTTGGCGGCGATGCGCAGGCGGACCTCGCCGGCCGGCGCCTCGAGCATCTCCAGCAGCAGGTCGGCCTCGGCGGCGAAGTTCCTGAAGTCCTTGGGCGCGGCTGGGTCGGTGGCCAGCACCTCGAGCCACTCGCCTGTGGGCAGCGCCTTCAGGGCGCGACGCGCCTTGAGCACGGGCAGGGGGCACTTCAGCCCGCGGGCATCCAGCGTCGCCATGGGTCAACTCCTCTGCCGGGCGCGCATCGCCACCCAGCCATGCACCGCCAGCAGCAGCCAGCCGAGGATCAGCAGCGTGCCGCCGAGCGGCGCCAGCGGGCCGAAGCTGCGGCCGGTCATAGCGCCCAGGTAGAGCGCGCCGCAGAAGAAGAGCGTGCCGAGCAGGAAGGCCCAGGCCGCCGCCTGCAGCAGGCGGGTGCCGCCGTTCCAGCCCAGGACCGCGACCAGCCCCAGCGCCAGGGCGT
Source organism: Pseudomonadota bacterium (assembly GCA_029781795.1). Taxonomy (GTDB): domain Bacteria; phylum Pseudomonadota; class Alphaproteobacteria; order Kiloniellales; family JACOMY01; genus JAKOWB01. Next base: position 13,316 of record JAKOWB010000194.1, read on the forward strand.
GCCAGAGCTGATACTGCTGCGCGCTGGATACCAGCAGCGCCCGGCCCGGCGCGTCGGCGAAGAGATGCGCGGCGACGGCGCCCATGGCCGCGCCGATCGCCCCGCTGATGCCCGCCGCCACCATCCAGCCACGCATGGGTCCGCTCCCTTGTCCTGGGGCGGAACATGGCCCCTTGGCGCTGCCGCGTCGAGGGGGAGGGGTCAGTTGCCGGATTCGCCTGCCTCGCCGCTTTCCCCGGCCTCGCCGCTTTCCCCGGCCTCGCCGCCGTCGTCGGACTGGCCGGGCTGACCCAGGCTCTGGCCGCGTTCGCCGCCCTCGCCCTCGCCCTCGGCCAGCGCCGGCAGGTCGAGTTGCGCCGCCAGCAGGCCGCCGGCCACCAGGGTGATGGCCGCCGTGGCCGCCAGGCGCCCGGTGCCGGCCAGCGGACGCTCGGCCTCTGCCGCCGCCGGCAGTTCCTTGCGGCCGGTGATCATGGGGCGGACGATGTTCTCGCGCGCGCGCCAGCTGTGCAGCAGCACGCCGCCCAGGTGCAGGGCGATCAGCACCCAGAAGAGGCTGACCAGGATCTCGTGCACCTCCTTGGCCCAGTGCTGCTGCTGCGCCGCCAGGATGCCGGTCGCTACCTGCGCCAGCACGGTCGCCAGCAGCGCCAGGATCATGTAGCCGCCAAGCGGCGTGTGCCCGGCGTGCGGGCTGACCCGGCCGCGCAGCAGTTCGCCGCCATAGGCCACGGCCTTGCGCGGGCTGACGATGAAGTCGCTGAAGCGGGCCCGGGGCGAGCCTACGAGGCCCCAGAGCACGCGGAAGACCACCAGCAGGCCGGCGGCATAGCCCAGCCAGACATGCAAGCCATAGAGGCCGGCCTCGTCGCCGCCGATGATCAGGTTGACGATGATCAGCAGGGCCAGCGACCAGTGAAACAGCCGCACACCCAGATCCCAGACCTTGACCGGCATGCCTGCGTCTCCTTCAAAACTGCTGCGACTTGCGGCCGGCCGCCCGGGCCGGCATAGCTTCGCGCGCCATGAGCAACGCCTTTCCCCGACCGGTCGAGGCCTGCGCCGTCGCCTTGCAGGAAGTAGTACACAACGGCGCTGGGTTTCTTCCCTGGCTCGACCTGCGGCAGACCGCCGCGATGGCAGAGGCCTGCGCCGGCCTGGCCTATCGCGCCGCCCGGCCCCTGGTCGGCACGGCCGGCCGCGAGGTGCGCCAGGACTTCGAGCTGACGATGGATATTCCCCAGGCCCACCCGCTGCGCGACCTGGCCGCCGCGCTGACCGACCTGACCCTGGCGGCGCTGGCGCGGATGGCGCCCAATCCCCTGCCGCAGGGCCTCGTCTACAACGACCTGATCGTGCAGCGCTATGCCGCCGGCTCGGCCGGGATCACGCCGCACCGCGACCACATCCGCTACGTCGGCCTGGTGGCGCTGGTGACGCTGGCGGGCGATGCGCGCTTCTTCCTCTGTGACGACCGCGCCGGCAGCAACCCGCGCGAGTTCGGCATGGCGCCGGGCGGCATCACGCTGATGCGCGCGCCGGGCTTCGCCGGCCGCGACGAGCGCCCCTTCCACTGCGTAACCGAGATTCGCCAGCCGCGCCTGTCGCTCGGTCTGCGTCACGACACCCGCCCGGGCCAGCCGACCTGATGCGCACCGCCGACTTCGATTTCCATCTGCCCGAGGCGCTGATCGCCCAGCGTCCGGCACAGCCGCGCGACGCCGCGCGCCTCCTGGTCGTCGGTCGCGTGCTCGAGGACCGGATCGTCCGCGACCTGCCGGCGCTGCTGCAGCCGGGCGACCTGCTGGTCTTCAACGACACCAAGGTGATCCCGGCGCGCCTCGCCGGCCGGCGCGGCGAGGCCAGGGTCGAGGCGACCCTGCACAAGCAGGCCGGTCCGGCCCGCTGGTGGGCCTTCGCCCGCCCGGCCAAGAAGCTGCGCCTTGGCGAGCGGGTGGACTTCGACGGCGGCCTTTCCGCCGAGGTGGCGGACAAGCGCGACGGGGGCGAAGTGCTGCTGGCCTTCGCCTGCGACGATGCCACGCTGCTGGCCGCACTGGAGCGCGCCGGCGCCATGCCGCTGCCGCCCTACATCCGGCAGGGGCGCGGCGATGCCGCCGACCGCGGCGACTATCAGACCGTCTATGCGCGCGAACCCGGCGCCGTCGCCGCCCCGACCGCCGGCCTGCACTTCACGCCGGCATTGCTGGAAGCGCTGGCGGCGCGCGGCGTCGAGAGCGCCTGGGTGACGCTGCACGTCGGCGCCGGCACCTTCCTGCCGGTGAAGAGCGAGGACCCGCGCGAGCACCACATGCATGTCGAGTGGGGCCTCGTGCCCGAGGCGACCGTGGCCGCCGTCGCCGCCTGCAAGGCGCGCGGCGGGCGCGTGGTCGCCGTCGGCACCACCGCCCTGCGGCTGCTGGAGAGCGCGGCGGCGGATGGCACGCTGCGGCCCTTCCGGGGCGAGACGGGAATCTACATCCTGCCCGGCTATCGCTTCCGCGTGGTGGAGCGCCTGATGACCAACTTCCACCTGCCGCGCTCGACACTCTTCATGCTGGTCGCCGCCTTTGCCGGCCTCGGTCGTATGCAGGCGGCCTATGCCCATGCCATTGAGGCCGGCTATCGCTTCTACTCCTATGGCGATTCCAGCCTGTTGACCCGAGAGGACCTGCTGTGACCGCCTTCGGCTTCGAGCTTCTGGCCAGCGATGGGGCCGCGCGGCGCGGCCGCGTCGCCACGGCGCACGGCACGGTCGAGACCCCGGCCTTCATGACCGTCGGCACGGCCGGCACGGTAAAGGGCCTGGCGCCCGCGCAGGTGCGCGCGACCGGCGCCGAGATCCTGCTGGGCAATACCTATCACCTGATGCTGCGGCCGGGGGACGAGCGGGTCGCGCGCCTCGGCGGGCTGCACGAGTTCATGCGCTGGCCGGGGCCGATCCTGACCGACAGCGGCGGCTTCCAGGTCATGTCGCTGTCCGAGCTGCGCAAGATCACCGAGGAGGGCGTGACCTTCCGCTCGCACGTCGACGGCGCCAAGCACCATCTGACGCCCGAGCGCGCGATGGGGATCCAGCGCAACCTCGACGCCGACATCACCATGGTGCTGGACGAGTGCACGCCCTTCCCGGCGACGGAGCCGGAGGCCGCCGCCTCGATGGAACGCTCGCTGCGCTGGGCCGCACGCTGCCGCACGGCCTTCGCCGAGCGACCGGGCTATGGCCTCTTCGGCATCGTGCAGGGCAGCGTCTATCGCCCGCTGCGCGAGCGCTCGGCCGAGGGGCTGAAGGCCATCGGTTTCGACGGCTATGCCGTCGGCGGCCTGGCGGTGGGCGAGGGGCAGCAGGCCATGTTCGAGGTGCTGGACTGGACCGTGCCGCTGTTGCCGGTGGAACGGCCACGCTACCTGATGGGTGTCGGCAAGCCGGCCGACCTGGTGGGCAGCGTGGCGCGCGGCATCGACATGTTCGACTGCGTGCTGCCGACGCGCTCTGGCCGCACCGGCCAGGCTTTCACCCGCTGGGGCAGCCTCAACATCAAGAACGCGCGCCACCAGGAGGATACGCGGCCCCTCGACCCCGACTGCCGCTGCGCCGCCTGCGCCGGCGGCTTCTCGCGCGCCTACCTGCACCACCTCTTCAAGGCCGGCGAGATGCTGGGGCCGATCCTGCTGACGCAGCACAACCTGACCTGCTACCAGGACCTGATGGCCGCCATGCGCGGGGCCATCGCCGAGGGCCGCTTCGCCGCCTTCCAGGCCGACTTCGCCGCCCTGCAGGCGCAGGGCGACCTGCCGCCACTCTGATGCCCCACCGCCAATGACCGCCGCCGACCCCAAGGCCTTGCTGCGTGCCGAGGCGCTGCGCCTGGGGTTCGACGCGGTCGGCTTCGCGCCGGCGCGGCTGGCGGCGGAGACGGGCGAGCGCCTGATGCAGTTCATCGCCGCGGGGCGGCACGGCGACATGGGCTGGCTGGCCGAGCGCGCCGAACAGCGCCGTTCGCCCGACGCGCTCTGGCCGGCGGCGAAGAGCGCCATCGTGGTTGCGCAGAGCTACGCGCCGGCCGGGGATCCGCTCGCCAACCTGGCGCGGCCGAGCGTCGGCAACCTCTCGGTCTATGCGCGCCACCGCGACTACCACGAGCTCATCAAGGGCCGCCTGAAGCACCTGGCGCAGTTCGCCGCGCGGCGCCTGGGGGGCGAGGTCAAGGTCTTCGTCGACACCGCGCCGCTGCTGGAAAAGCCGCTGGCGCAGCTGGCCGGCCTCGGCTGGCAGGGCAAGCACAGCAACCTCCTGTCGCGCGACCTCGGCAACTGGTTCTTCCTCGGCAGCGTGCTGACGACGCTGGAGCTGCCGCCCGAACCACCGGCAGCGGAGCACTGCGGCTCCTGCCGCGCCTGCCTCGATGCCTGCCCGACCGATGCCTTCCCGGCCCCCTTCCAGCTCGATGCGCGGCGCTGCCTCTCCTACCTCACCATCGAACACCCGGGGCCGATCCCGACAGAGTTCCGCGCCGCCATGGGCAACCGCATCTACGGCTGCGACGACTGCCTGGCGGCCTGTCCCTGGAACCGCTTCGCCCAGGCGACGCGCGAGGCGAAGCTGGTGGCACGTGCCGACCTGCTGGCGCCGCCGCTGGCAGAGCTCGTCGCGCTCGACGACGCGGGCTTCCGGCAGCGCTTCGCCGGCTCGGCAGTGAAGCGCATTGGTCACGCTCGCTTCCTGCGCAACGTGCTGATCGCCATCGGCAACAGCGGCGAGCCTGCCCTGCTGCCGGCGGTGCTGGCCCGGCTGGATGATGCCGCGCCGCTGGTTCGCGGCGCCGCGGTCTGGGCGCTGCGGCGCCTGGCGCCGGCACAGGCGGCGGCGGAACGGTCCTTGCGCCGCGCCGGCGAGACCGACCCGGCTGTCGTTGCCGAGTGGGACTAGAACTCCAGCAGGACGCGTTGGCGCTCGCGCGGATAGAGCACGGCGAAGCAGCGTGTTTCCGGCGTCCAGGCGCGCGCCTGCCAGATGCGGTCGGTCCACCAGCCGGCCGTGCGCTGCGTCACGTGGTAGTTGGCGCCGTCGGCGAGGGACCAGGGCGAGGCGTGGCAGGCGATCGAGAGGAAGAGGAACCCGGTGGCAAAGCCAAAGAGCTCCGCCAGGACCCAGTCGACATCCTCCTCTGGCGTGAACTCCAGCACGTGCGTCGCCAGCACCGCGTCGAATCTCTGCTCCGGCAGTGCCGCGTATTGCCTCAGGGCCGGATCGAAGAAGCTGATCTGCTCCAGGCCCCAGAGGTCCTGCAGACCTTCGTCCCGCCTGCCATCGGGATGGCTGGCGCGGGTCCCGCTATAGGCCTTCGCCTTGCCGCAGCCGTAGTCCAGCAAGCTGCGCGGGCGGAAGCGCACGCAGAGCTGGCGCACCACTTCGAGATGGGGCACGAGGCCCCGTCCGTCGAAGACCTTCTCTGCCGGGATGCCGTTCGCCAGGTCGCCGTTCAGGTGCATGTCCGCATAGGCGGACATGAGCCGGTGGAAGCTGTCGCTGGGTGCGGGTTGTGGCGGCTGCAGTCTCGCCTGCATCTCGACTCGCGTCGCGGTCAAAGGGATCGACAGTCTGCAGGGCCGCCATCGCGGCGCCAACCTGATGACTTGGATATGCGACCGGCGGCTGTAGACAGCCCTTTGCCTGCGTGGGAAACTTCAGTTCGCCGGAGCGGGCAGTGTGTCCGTGATGCGGCTCTCGTGTCGGTCACGACAACCTGATGCGCCAAGAGGCTGCCCTACGCGTTGACGACCTGACCTCGGCGAGCAGTCTGCCGCTGAGCCGCGTGGAGCTTGCCGCCTTGGCGGCGGCGAATCCTGGACCTGTGCCAGACACCGGCCTTCCGCCCGATCCGGCGACGGCGGCCAGCCCGGCCGTGGCCGAGTTGCTGGCGCTGATCCGGCAGGGCTACGCCGAGCCGCCGGCAACCGAGGAAGCGCAACCCCAGGCGTCGGGCGAAGCGCATCAGGTACTCGCGCTGGGTCCGGACACCCATGATCCGGCCTCGCTGCCTGAAGCTACTCACTACAGCATCGAACTCCTGGCCACGCCCCAGTCGCCGGTCCTGTCATTGGATGACCAGGATCTCTTCGGCCAGGGCCTGCCGGTTGCGCCGCAGTCGGTCGACCAGGGCGCGACGGGGGATTTTTTCCATGGCTTCCAGGTCGATCTCTTCGGCCAGCAGCCACCCGTCGGGACAACCCTGGAGGCCGGACTGGACCCCGGCCTGCCGCCGCTCGTCGAGCCTACGCTCTCTGCGGGCCTCGTCACGATGTACGAGGGCCGTAGCGTGTTCGAGCTTACCCCCGAGCTCGCGGCGACGCTGCTGGACGAGCAGGGCAACCTGCTGGTTGTCGGCGATGGCGACGACGTCGTCGTGCTTGGCAGCGGCTGGAATGCGACCGACGCGAACGGTAGCAGCGACTACGCCTACTACCTCAACGGCGATGCCGGCATCACGGTAGCCATCAAGGGCGCCGACGTCATCTTCGTCTAGGGTTGGCCGCCAAGGCCGATGGCGGCGACTTGATCAAAAGTCCCGCGCGGGTGTCGCTGGATGGACAGCATAATATTTTATTGTCATTCTTCCATCCTGCGTTCCATAGCGGGACGCGGACCCACCTAGGGATCCGTTCCGGCCATGCGGCAGGTCAAGATCGACGGTGCGAGCGAGCAGGCGGCCGTGACGGCGGCGGCCTCTCCGGCTGCGCGTCTGGCCGCGCCGGAAGATCTGCTGGCTGCACAGCTTCTGGCCGAGCAGTTCGCCGCGGTACCGCGGGATCTCCCGGTGCCCCTGCCGGACTCTCTGGACGCTGGCCCGCCCGCCGCGGCGCCACCGTCCGGTGGCGAGGTCGACGCCTCGAGCGTCGTTGCCTGGCAGGCGGCCATCGAGCAACTCCTGCAGCTCATCGGCCCGGACTCCGTCAGCGGCCTGCTCGGCGGTGCCCAGCCGCCGACGCCGTCCAGCTACGTCGCGGTTCCGGATGCCGCTGCCGTCCCTCCCGGCGAGGCGCCGCCCCTGACCGAGACGACGCCGGCGCCCTCGTTTGTGATCGAGGCGCTGCCGGGCAGCGATCAGCCCCTGCTTTCGCTTGATGAGAGCGATCTCTTTGGTGCTGGCGACGAGCAGGGATCGGTTCGGCTCCTGTCCGTTGGTCCTGGCGCATCGCAGCCACTTTTCAATGGGATGGACAGCGATCTTTTCGGTCCAGGTCAGATGGAGGGACCGATCAAGATCGCGGTCGAGGGTGTCGGCGGCGTGCAGGGACCCACGGTCGGGCCGGTGTCGCCAGATCAGAAGCCGCCGCCAAGCGGCGACGGCTATCTCAGCCTCCTGGACGGGCCGCACGAGGTCAAGCTGACCGTGGACGGTGCCAAGAGCCTGGCCGACGCGTCCGGCAGCCTGTCGATCGAAGGCGATGGCGACGACCACGTCTACCTCAGTGGCGACTGGGTCTATTTCGGCGCGGCAAAGAGCGCGACCTACTACGCGGACTCGACGGGCACCGTGAACCTGGTCATCCACAATACCGAGGTGGTGCTGGTCTAGGCGGGCCGAGCCGCGCCGGCGCCCGCCCGGCAGGCCCTGGACAGTCGTTCCACTTCTTGAGACACTGCCGTCTAACGCGTTATGGCGCGGCCGGGTGGTGGCGGAAGCTCGGCCGTTTGGGGTGCCAACGGATGGATCAATTCATCGAGCTGGCGGATCAGCGTCTTCATCCCTCTCCTGCGGACGGGATCGGTAGCGCGCGCACGGTGGCTCCGCCGATAGCCGGCGGCGGTTCGGCGCTGATGGCCGACCTGCCCGCGCTGTTGCTGGCTGTTCTGCCGCTGGTGCAGGCGATCGACTGGCTCGAAAGCGCGTCTGCCAGCACGATCCAGACCCTGGCGGCCTTGAGCGGCCCCGCCGTCGACCAGACGCCGGTTCCTGTCGAGGTGCCTTCGCTGCCGGCGCCGCTGCTGACCGAGCAGATGATCGAACAGGCCCTGTCCAGCGTCGACAGCACGGCGCATCACACGGCCGGCAGCGCATTGGTTTATGCTGCCGACATCCAGCCGCTGAGCCTGACCATCGCCGTCGAAGACCTCTTTTCCGACGCCGGCGCGCTCTCCGAGGTGACGCCTCGGGTGGCGACCACGAGTTTCGTCGCCAACGTCGAGAACGACATCTTCGGGCGCGAGATGAACGTGGCCGAGACGCCGCTGTACGAGCCGGGAAAGAGCTCGGGCGGACCGTCGGCCGGTGTCTTGCCGGTCGACGAAACCAGCGGATCGAACACCGATCCGGCCGGCGGCGGAACCGACTCGACGGCGTCCAGCAATGGCGACAGCACCAGCGGTCTCGTCGCCTATGGCGATCAACAGGGGCCGGCGACTTTCCTGCTGGTCGACAACGCGCCCGATCCGCTGCCGAAGACCAGCGACATCATTCCCTGATCGCTTGCCCTATCCCAGGCCCGGTGCCTTGCGGCAGAGTGGCCGCGAGGTGATGAACCCATGGACGACGACCGGCTGCCGACACATCTCTGGGTGATGGCCGAAGTACGCCGCTGCCTGGCCGAGAACATCCCCGTGGTGGTCGCCCGCAAGGGCGAGCGCATGGGTGGCGGCCTGCTGGTCAAGCTGAACCTGCTGGAGCAGGGTTGCCGCGTGCTGACCCAGACGCGCGACCTGGAGGGACGGCCGGCCTGGATGCCGGCGCTCAGCGGCAAGCTGGTGTCCGACGCCGAGGCCGACGAGTACATCGCCCGCGCGGTGAAGCGCGACCCCGATCTCTGGGTGGTGGAGGTGGAGGATCGGCAGGGCCGCAACCCCTTCCCCGGCAAGGTCCTGGCGTGATCGACGAACCCTTCTGGCGCGCCAAGCGGCTGGACCAGATGAGCAAGGCCGAGTGGGAATCGCTCTGCGACGGCTGCGGGCGCTGCTGCCTGCTGAAGCTGGCCGACGAGGGCAGCGACCGGGTCGACTACACCGACGTGGCCTGCCGGCTGCTCGACCTCGGCACCTGCCGCTGCAGCGACTATCCCAACCGTCGGCGCAAGGTGCGCGACTGCGTGCAACTGACACCGGCGAAGCTGGAGCAGCTCACCTGGATGCCCTCGACCTGCGCCTATCGCCTGCTGCACGAGGGACGCGAGCTCTACTGGTGGCACCCCCTGGTCTCCGGCGACCCGGCGACGGTGGTGGAGGCCGGCATCTCGGTCGCCGGCCGCGTGGTGTCCGAGCGGCAGGTCAGGGATGAGGAACTCGAGGACCACATCGTCGAGTGGCCGCGCTAGCAAGAAGCGCGCAACGGATCGGGGGAGAGCGGTGAGCGACGACCTGAAGACCACGCCTTACTGGTGGGAGGCCGCGCCGCGCCTCGACCGCCCCGCGGCCCCGCCGGCCGAGGTCGAGGTCGCCATCGTCGGCGGCGGCTTCACCGGCATGAGCGCCGCGCTGACCCTGGCGCGCGCCGGCCGCAAGGTCGCTGTACTGGAAGCCCAGCGCCCGGGCGAGGGTGCCTCCAGCCGCAACGGCGGCATGATCGGCTCTGGCCACCGCGTCGGCTTCGCCGATGCCAGCAGGCAGTACGGCGTCGAGATGGCGCGCGAGCTGCTGCGCGAGGGGCTGAATGCCCTGGCCTATACCACCGGCCTGATCGAGCAGGACAGGATCGACTGCGACTTCGTGCGCTGCGGCCGCTTCCGCGGTGCCTGGAGCCAGGCGCACTACGACTCCATGGCCGGCGAGCTGGAGACCCTTCGGCGCGAGACCGGCCTCGAATCCTACCTCGTGCCCAAGGGCGAGGTGCCGCGCGAGGTGGCGACCGACAAGTACCAGGGCGGCTGCGTCTTCCCGCAGCATGGCGGCCTCCACCCCGGCAAGCTGCACAACGGCCTTGCCCTGCTGGCGGAAAAGGCCGGCGCGACCCTGCATGGTCTCTGCCCGGTGACGCGGATCGAGAAGGCGGGCGAGCGTCATCGCCTGACCACGCCGCGCGGCCAGGTGCTGGCCGACCAGGTGATCGTCGCCACCAACGGCTACACCCGGCCGGGCACGCCCTACTTCGCCCGCCGCATCATCCCGGTCGCCAGCTTCCTGGTCGCGACCGAGGAGATCGGCGAGAACCGCGTGCGCGCGCTGATCCCCGGCGGGCGCATGATCGTCGAGACGCGCTCGCGCCACTGCTACTACCGCGCTTCACCCGACGGGAAGCGCATCGTGCTGGGCGCCCGCCCGGCGCTGCGCCCGGTGCCGGCCGCGGGCACCGTGCCGGTGATGCGCCGCCTGCTGGAGGACCTCTTCCCCGACCTCAAGGGCGTTGGCATCACCCACGCCTGGAACGGCCTGACCGGCATGAGCAAGGACCACCTGCCGCACCTGGGAAAAGTCGACGGGCTCTGGTTCGCGCTGGGCTATTCCGGCTCGGGCGTCGCCATGGCGCCCTATCTCGGGCACAAGATCGCGCTGCAGGTGCTGGGCGATCCGGCCGGCCGCTCGCCCTTCGACCGCACCAGCCACCCGGCGGTGCCCTTCTACAACGGCCGGCCCTGGTTCCTGCGTTTCCTGGAGCCCTGGTGGCGCTGGAAGGACTGGCGCGAGGGCTCGGTCTAGGCGCCGAAGTCGCTCACCTGCTCGCCCTCGCCGAGGCGGCGGTTGAGGCAGCGCAGGAAGACCAGCAGCAGGCAGCCTTTCGGCGAATGGCTCCAGTGTTTCGTGCCGGGCTGGTAGCTGACGAAGTCGCCGGCCTTGAAGACGCGCCCGTCGTGGTCCACGAACTCGCCCTCGACCACCAGGAACTCCTCGGTCAGGGGATGCTCGTGCGGGCTCGAGGCGGCGCCCGGCTCGTAGTAGGCGTAGTAGGTCGCCTCGCCGGTCTCGCGGTTGTCGGTGATGGGATGCCACTGCACGCCGGGCTGCGGCGGCCCGTAGCGGTCGAAGGGGCGGAGCTGCAGGCTGTCCTGCGAGATCACGCGGCGGGCGGGCAGGGCGGTGGCTGTGCTGTCGGGCATGGTCATTCTCCGGCGGCGCGCAGGGGCGCCGGCTGCGTCAGGTCCTCGGGCGGGCGGAAGGCGCGCGCGTGCTTCAGCGCCGGGATGCGGCTGCGCGCCGCCGCCACCTCGGCCGGGTCGATCACCGCGGTGATGAAGCCGACGTCGCTGCCGCCGTCGGCCAGCACCCGGCCCCAGGGGTCGACGATCAGCGAGTGGCCATAGCTGGCGCGACCGCCGACGTGCGTGCCGGTCTGGCAGGGGGCGATGACGTAGCAGCCGGTCTCGATCGCCCGTGCGCGCTGCAGGATGTGCCAGTGCGCCTCGCCCGTCGTCTTGGTGAAGGCGGCCGGCGTCGCCAGGTAGAGCGCCCCGGCCTGGGCCAGCGCGTGATAGAGCTGCGGGAAGCGCAGGTCGTAGCAGATCGAGAGGCCGAGCGGCCCCCAGGGCGTCGGCGCCACCACTGCGGCCTCGCCCGGCGCCACGGTCGCCGACTCCGTGTAGTCCTCGCCGCCCGGCAGGCGCACGTCGAAGAGGTGGATCTTGTCGTAGCGCGCGACGATGGCGCCGCGGTCGTCCAGCAGGTAGGAGCGATTCAGCATCTTGCCCGCGCCCTTGTGTCCAGGGGGCGTCTCGATGCCGAGCGAGCCCAGCAGCAGCCAGACGCCGAGGTCCGCGGCCAGCCGCCGGCAGCGCTCCAGCGCCGGGTGCCCCTGCTCGGGCAGGGCGCGCGAGACCAGCAGATCGTTCACCACGTCGAGCGAGGCGAAGTATTCCGGCAGGCAGATGAGGCGGGCGTTCTCCGCCGCGGCCTGGCGGATCAGCCGCTCGCAGTGGTCGAGGCTGGGCGCCAGTTCCACGTCGGCGGAGTTCTGGATGCAGGCGGCGACGAAGCGGCTGCTCATGGGCGCTCTCCGGTCATGCAAGCCGCCAGTATCGGCCCGACGGCGGTCGCTGTCATCCCCATGCGGCGCTGCAACATGCGCTGGCCTTTGCCCCCAGCGCCTGGGCATAGTGCGCCCCATGTCCGAGGTCAGTCCCCTGCCGGCCGCGTCCGTGCCGAGTCCCTGGCGCGCCGAGCTTTCGGCCACCCTGGCGCTCGCCTGGCCGCTGGTGCTGATGCAGGTGGCGCAGATCTCCATCAACACGACCGAGGTCTTCCTGCTCGGCCGGCTCGGCTCGACCGAGCTGGCGGGCGCGGTCCTGGGGTCGGCCCTGTTCCACGCCGTCTTCCTGTTCGAGCTCGGCCTTGCCATCGCCGTGGCGCCGATCATCGCCCAGGCGCGCGGGGCCGGGCAGTTCCGCGTCGTGCGGCGCGCCGTGCGTCAGGGCCTCTGGGCTACGACCCTGGTAGCGGTGCCGGGGGCGATCTTCCTGTGGAACGTGCGGCCGGTGCTGCTGGCCTTGGGCCAGGACCCCGTGGCCGTGGGCTATGCCGAGGAGTTCGCACGGCCCATGGCCATCGGCCTCGCGCCCTGGCTCTGGTTCTTCGTGATCCGCAACTACATGGCGGCGATGGGGCGCCCGCAGCCGGCGCTCTGGGTGATGATCGCCGCCATCCTGTTGAACGCGCTGCTCGGCTGGTGCCTGATCTTCGGCCATCTGGGCCTGCCGGCCTGGGGCGTCACCGGCGCCGGCTTCGCTGCCGCCGGCGTCGGCTGCTTCCTGCCGCTTGCCCTGCTGGCGTTCGCGCTGACCGACCGGAAGCTGCGGCGCCTCGCGGTGCTCGGCCGCTTCTGGCGGCCGGACTGGACGGTGTTCCGCGAGATCTTCCGCATCGGGTTGCCGATCGGCCTGGCGCTGCTGTTCGAGACCACGCTCTTCACCGCCGCACTCGGCCTGCAGGGCCTCATCTCCACCATCTCGCAGGCGGCGCACGCCATCTCGGCGCAGCTCATCGCCATTGCCTTCATGCTGCCGCTCGGCCTGTCGCAGGCGGCGACGGTGCGGATCGGCCTGGCGATCGGCCGCAACCGGCCGCAGGAGGCACGGATCGCCACGCAGGTCGCCTTCACCCTGGGCGTCTGCTGCACCACCTTCACCGCGCTGCTCTTCGTCTTCCTGCCCTCGACCCTGCTCGGGCTGTTCCAGGATCGCACGCATCCCGACGCGGCGGCGGTGATCGCCACCGGCGTCGGTTTCCTGGCCGTCGGCGCCTTCTTCCAGATTTTCGACGGTGCGCAGGCCGTGGCCATGGGTTGTCTGCGCGGCCTCAAGGATACGCGGGTGCCGATGCTGATCGCCTGCTTCGGCTACTGGGTTGTCGGCTTCCCGCTGTCGGCGATCCTGGGTCTTTGGGTCGGCTGGGGCGGCGTCGGCATCTGGATGGGCCTGGCCGCCGGCCTCGCCGCCGCCGCCGTGCTGCTGGTGCTGCGTGTCCGGCGGCAGCTTGGCACCCTGCCGCTGCTCGCCGAGGACGAGGCCGAGACGGCGCTGGCCCAGCCCGCGATTTCGGCCTGACGGTCATGGCCGGCAAGCGCCGCGCCGATCAGCTCCTGGTCGAGCGCGGCCTGGTGGAAAGCCGCCAGCGCGCCCAGGCGGTGATCCTGGCCGGCCTGGTCTTCAGCGGCGAGCGGCGGATCGACAAGGCCGGGCAGCTGCTGCCCGAGGAGACGCCACTGACCCTGCGCGGCCAGGACCACCCCTGGGTCAGCCGCGGCGGGCTGAAGCTGGATCACGGCCTGACCCACTTCGCCATCGACCCGAGGGGCCTCGTCTGCCTCGACGTCGGCGCTTCGACCGGCGGCTTCACCGACGTGCTGCTGGCGCGTGGCGCCGCCCGTGTCTACGCCGTCGACGTCGGGCAGGGACAACTCGCCTGGAAGCTCCGCCAGGACCCGCGCGTCGTGGTGCTGGAGAAGACCAACGCGCGCTACCTCACGGCGGCGGAAGTGCCGGAGGCGCCGGACCTCGTGGTCTGCGATGCCTCCTTCATCTCGCTGACCGTGGTGCTGCCGGCGGCGCTCGGCCTGGCCCGGCCCGGCGCGCGCCTCGTCGCGCTGATCAAGCCGCAGTTCGAGGTCGGCAAGGGCCAGGTCGGCAAGGGCGGCATCGTGCGCGACCCGGCCCAGCACCAGTCGGTCTGCGACAAGATCCTCGCCTGGCTGCCGACGCTCGGCTGGGCGGTGCTGGGCCTGACCGAGAGCCCGATCACCGGGCCCGACGGGAACCGCGAGTTCCTGGTCGCCGCGGTGAAGGGGCCGCCGCCTTAGGCCGGGCCGGCTTGGCCGGCGCCGGCGCCGGTGCGCCGCGATCCATCAGGTGATACTCGGGGTTCGGCATCATGTCGGTGGCGCCGGCGACGCGGTTCGACATGTTGAAGAAGCCGACCACGTTGGCCAGGTCGAAGAGGTCCTCGTCGCTGAGGCCGTGCTGGCGCAGCGCCGCACGATGGCTCTCGCCGACCAGCCAGGGGGTCAGGGTCAGTTCCCAGGCGAAGTCGAGCAGGGCGCGCTGGCGGGCCGGCAGTTCGGCCACGCGGTAGTTCATCACCATCAGCTCGCCGAGCTGCGGATCGCCGGACAGCTTGCGCACTGCCTGCCCGTGTGCCACCAGGCAGTAGTAGCAGCGGTTGGCGGAGGAGACGACGACCGCCACCATCTCCCGCTCCAGCTTGGAGAGCCCGCTCTCGCCCAGCATCAGGTCGTTGTAGAGCGTGATGAAGGCGCGCAGCTTCTCGGGCCTGAGGCTGTAGGCCTGCAGTACGTTCGGCACCATGCCGAGCTTCTCGCGGCAGATGTCGAAATACTTCTGCAGGTCGGCCGCCAGCGTGTCCTCGGACGGCACCTTCAGGCGCATGACGTGCTTGGGCTGCGGCATGGTGGCATCTCCCCGGCGCTGCGGACCGGCTCGCCTGCCGGCCCCGCACTCTGCTAAGCAAGCGCCGGCCCAAAGGCAAGCGCCGCAGCTGGCGCCCGGGGAAGGGGAGTGGAGAGATGCTGCTGAAGATCCCGAACGTCATGGCACCGGCCCAGGTGGCCGAGCTGCGCGGCCTGCTGGAGCGGGCGCCCTTCCAGGACGGCACGGTCACCGGCCATCCGCGCCTGAAGAAGAACATGCAGATCCTGGGCCGCGCGCCCGAGGCGCAGCAGGGAGTCAACCTGGTCATGCGCGCGCTGGTCGGCAGCCGCCTCTTCACCTCCTTCGCGCAGCCGCTGAACTTCCAGGTGATGTTCAACCGCTACGAACCGGGGATGTACTACAAGGACCACATGGACGCGGCCCTGATGGGTGGCCTGAAGGGCGGCGCGCCGCTGCGCACCGATCTCTCCTTCACCGTGTTCCTGACCGAACCTTCCGAGTACGAGGGCGGCGATTTCGTCATGCGCACCGGCTTCGGCGACCTGCGCGTGCGCGGCGAGCTGGGCCACGCCATCTGCTATCCCTCGAACATGCTGCACCGGGTCGAGCCGGTGACCAGGGGCGCGCGCTGGGCCGCGGTCGGCTGGGTGCAGTCGGTGATCCGCGACCTCGACCAGCGCCTGACCATCTTCGAGCTGGAGCAGCTGCGCGAGCGCGTCACCGGCAACTCGGTCGACCATCCCGAGGACGAGACCTTCGCCCACCTACGCGAGAACCTGATGCGCCTCTGGTCCGAGATCTGAGTCCGTCATGCGGCGCAAGCACCGTCCCGGCGGCGGCCGCCAGCTCGAGGTCACGATCGAGACCCTGGGCGCGCGCGGCGACGGCGTCGTGCTGCTGCCGGGCGACGACGAGAGCGCGGCCGAGCCGCTCTATCTGGCGCAGACCCTGCCGGGCGAACGTGTGCTGGCGCGCCTCGGCGGCCCCTCGCCGCAGGGCCTGCGCGGCGAGGTGATCGAGCTGCTGGCGCCCAGCCCGGACCGGGTGGAGCCGCCCTGTCCGCACTTCGGCCCCTGCGGCGGCTGCCTGCTGCAGCACTTCGCGCCCGCGCCCTATCGCGCCTGGAAGCGCGGCCTGCTGGTCGACGCGCTGAGGAAGCGCGGCTTTGCCGAGGCCGAGGCGCTGGTGCGCCCGTTGCTGGCGCTGCCGCCCGGCACGCGGCGGCGGGCCAGCTTTTCGGCGCTGCGCCAGGGCCGGCGCGTGCTGCTGGGCTTCAACCGCCGCTTCAGCCACGCGGTCGAGGACATGAGCGAGTGCCACCTGCTGGCACCGCCGCTGGTCGCCCTGCTGCCGGCGCTGCGCCAGGCCCTGGCGCCGCTGCTGGCGGAGGGCAAGCCGCGCGACGTCGTGGCGACCCTGACCGAGAGCGGCATCGACCTGCTGCTCGACCTGCCGGCCGAGCCCGGCCTGGCAGGGCGCGAGTCGCTGGCGGCGCTGGCCGCGGAGCTGGACCTCGCGCGCCTCTCGCTCGCCGTCGCCGGCGCAGCGCCGCTGCCGCTGGCCGAGCGGCGCGCGCCGCGCATCACGCTGGGCGGCGTCGCGGTGACGCCGCCGCCCGGCGGCTTCCTGCAGCCGACGGCGGAGGGCGAGGCAGCCTTGGCGGCACTGGTGCTTGAAGCGGTACCAAGCGATGCGGATGCGGTCGCCGACCTCTACAGCGGCTGCGGCACCTTCAGCTTCCCGCTGGCGGCGCGCGGCCACCGGGTGCACGCGGTCGAGGGCGCGGCCGAGCCGCTGGCGGCGCTGCAGCGCGCGGCGCGGCAGGGCGAGATGGCGCAGCGCATCACCGCCGAGCAGCGCGACCTGGAGCGCGATCCCGTCACCGCCGACGAGCTGGAAGGCGGCGACGCCGCGGTCTTCGACCCGCCGCGCGCC
Source organism: Pseudomonadota bacterium (assembly GCA_029781795.1). GTDB lineage: Bacteria > Pseudomonadota > Alphaproteobacteria > Kiloniellales > JACOMY01 > JAKOWB01. Next base: position 30,056 of record JAKOWB010000194.1, read on the forward strand.
GGCGCCAAGGCGCAGGCGGCGGAGCTGGCGGCCAGCGACCTGCCGGTCGTGGTCGCGGTCTCCTGCAATCCCGGCACCTTCGCGCGTGACGCCCGCGCGCTGGTCGAGGGCGGCTTCACGCTCGACTGGGCGGCGCCGGTCGACCAGTTCCCCTGGTCCGGCCACCTGGAGCTGGTGGCGCGCTTCAGCCGTTGAGGATCAGACCTTCCCGGTCTGCGCGCGGTGGCGCAGCAGGTGGTCGGCCAGCACCAGGGCCATCATGGCCTCGCCCACCGGTACGGCGCGGATGCCGACGCAGGGGTCGTGGCGACCCTTGGTGACGATCTCCACCTCCTGCATCTCGGTCGTCACGGTGCGGCGCGGCTGCAGGATGGAGGAGGTGGGCTTCACCGCGAAGCGCACGACGATCGGCTGGCCCGAGGAGATGCCGCCAAGGATGCCGCCGGCCTGGTTGGAGAGGAAGCGTGGCTTGCCGTCGTTGCCGGCGCGCATCTCGTCGGCATTCGCCTCGCCGGTCAGCGCCGCGGCGGCGAAGCCGGCGCCGATCTCCACGCCCTTCACCGCGTTGATCGACATCATGGCCTTGGCAAGGTCGGCATCGAGCTTGTCGTAGAGCGGCTCGCCGAGGCCGGCGGGAATGCCCTCGGCTACCACCTCGATCACCGCGCCGGCGGAGGAGCCCGCCTTGCGTACGCCGTCGAGGTAGCTCGCCCACTCCGCCGCCATCACGGCGTCGGGCGAGAAGAAGTCGTTGGCGGCGACCTGGTCCCAGTCCCAGCGCGCACGGTCGATGCGGTGCGGGCCGACCTGGATCAGCGCGCCGCGGATCACCGCCTTGCCGGCGCCCAGCACCTGGTCCAGCACCTTGCGCGCGACCGCCCCGGCGGCGACGCGCGACGCGGTCTCGCGCGCCGAGGAGCGGCCGCCGCCGCGATAGTCGCGGAAGCCGTACTTGGCGAAGTAGGTATAGTCGGCGTGGCCCGGGCGGAAGCGGTCGGCGATCTCGCCGTAGTCCTTGCTGCGCTGGTCCTCGTTCTTGATGAACAGCAGGATCGGCGTGCCGGTGGTCCGGCCCTGGAACACGCCCGACAGGATCTCGACCTGGTCGGGTTCGCGCCGCTGCGTGGTGAAGCGCGACTGCCCCGGCTTGCGCTTGTCCAGCCAGGGCTGGATGTCGGCCTCGCTGAGGGCGATGCCCGGCGGGCAGCCGTCGACCACGCAGCCGATGGCGGGCCCGTGGCTTTCGCCCCAGGTGGTGAAGCGGAAGGATTCGCCGAAGGAGTTGCCGGCCACGCGGGGCCCGCCCTCAACCCTGCTGCGGGTTGAAGTTCTGCAGCATCTCCGCCAGCTCCTTGGCGGCATCCACCGCCATCATGCCGACGACGTGGTAGCCGCTGTCGACATGGTGCACCTCGCCGGTGACGCCGCCGGAGAGGTCGGAGAGCAGGTAGAGCGCGGCCCCGCCGACCTGACTCAGCGAGACGTTGCGCTTCAAGGGCGCATTCAGCTCGTTCCACTTCAGGATATGGCGGAAGTCGCCGATGCCGCTGGCGGCCAGGGTCTTGATCGGCCCGGCGGAAATGGCGTTGACCCGGATATCCTGTTCGCCGAGGTCGGCGGCGAGGTAGCGCACCGAGGCCTCGAGCGCCGCCTTAGCCACGCCCATGACGTTGTAGTGCGGCATCACGCGCTCGGCGCCGTAGTAGGTCAGCGTCAGCAGCGAGCCGCCGTTCTTCATCAGCGGCACGGCGCGCTGCGCCACCGCGGTGAAGGAGTAGCAGGAGATATCCATGGTCAAGGCGAAGTTGTCCCGGCTGGTGCCGAGGTACTTGCCCTTCAGCTCGTCCTTGTTCGAGAAGGCGACGGCATGAACCAGGAAGTCGAGGCCGCCCCAGGCCTCCTCCACCGCCTTGAAGGTGCGGTCGATCGAGGCATCGTCGGTGACGTCGCACTGCGTGACCAGGGTGGAGCCGACGGACTCCGCCAGCGGCCGCACCCGGCGCTCCAGCGCGTCGCCCTGGAAGGTGAAGCCAAGCTCGGCCCCCTGGGCATGCACCGCCTGGGAGATACCCCAGGCGATCGAACGGTCGTTGGCGACGCCCATGATGAGGCCGCGCTTGCCGGCCATCAGGCCCCGCTTAGTGCTCGCTTCCACGACGCTTCCTTGGCGACTGAAAAGGACTCCACACCCCGAGTCGAGGGTGCGGCGCATCCTACACCAGTCCCCGGGGCAGGCAAGTTATGCGCCGCCGCTGTGAGGGCTTTCCGCTAAAGCCCTGACGTTGTTTTGAAAATGAACTCAAGCCACCAGCCCGTCCAGCGGCGCCACGCGGTCGCTGCCGGGGAAGACCGTTTCACTCAGCGTCGCACTGCCCAGGCCCAGGTGGCCGGCCAGCAGGCCCTTCAGCGGCGCGCGCAGGTCGAGCGTCGGCTTGAGGTCGCGGTCTTCGTACAGCGCGCTCCTGCCGAGACCCGGCCAGTCGGCGAGGACCTGGCCGCCGCGGACCGCGCCGCCCAGCAGCAGCGCCGCCGTCGCCGTGCCGTGGTCGGTGCCGCCCGAGCCGTTCGGCGCCACGGTGCGGCCGAATTCCGTCACCACGGCGACGGCGGTCTGCTCCCAGGCCGCGCCCAGGCCCTTCTGCAGGCCCGCCAGCGCGGCATCGAGGCCACCGAGCGCGACCGGCAGGCGGCCGCGCGTCGTGCCCTGATTGGTGTGGGTGTCCCAGCCACCCAGTTCGATCACCGCGATGGTGGGGCCGCCGGCGCTTGCCATCAGCTTGCCCGTGCCCTCGGCTAGCGCCGCCTCGGCGCGCTTGCCGCCCTTGGGCTGCGGCTTGCCGTCCAGCACCGCCTCGGCCAGGGCGTTGGCCTCCAGCCCCTTGGCCAGCGCGGGGCCCAGCAGCGGGTCGCCGGCATAGAGCGCGGCGACGCGGCCGAGGAAGCCGGGATCGGCGTCGGGCAGCGCGCTCGGCGCCCAGGTGGTGGCCTGCCCCGGTCCTTGCAACACCAGCGGCAGGTCCTGACCCACCGCCAGGCCCTCGGCGCCCAGCGGCCCCAGCGCGCGGCCCAGCCAGCCGTCGGGACGGCCATGCGGCTTGTCGCTGCCGTTCTCCAGCAGATCCTGCGCATCGAAGTGCGAGCGCTCGCGATAGGGCGAGGCCACGGCCTGGATGAGCAGCGCCTGGCGCCGCTGGTAGAGCGCGTGCACCGTCGGCAGCGCCGGATGCAACATGAAGTCGTCGGTCAAGGGCAGCAGGCCGTCGCCCTTGCCCAGCGCCAGCTTGCCGCGCTGGCGCGCGTAGTCGGGGTCGCCGACCGGCACCACCACCGACAGTCCGTCCATCGCGCCGCGCAGGATCACCAGCACGAAGCGCCGCTCGCCGGCGGGTCCCTTGGCGAAGGCGAAGCGCCAGGGCAGCAGGCTGGCCCCGCTGGCGAGGGCGAGGCCGCCCAGCAGGCGGCGGCGGGCGAGATCGGTCATGGCTACCTCCGCTGGAAGGTCGGGCTGGCGAGGACCAGGGCGATGCCCTCGGCCTTGCTCGGCGCGTTCTTCACCTGGAAGGCCAGGTCGGCGTCGGCGAAGCCGCCGAGCGTCGTCGCCAGCAGGGCGCCGGGATCGGCGATCGCCGCCAGGCGCTTGCCGGCGGCGGCGGCCCAGTCGACGCGTCGCAGCACCTGGTCGGGCGCCGCCCAGGCGCTGGCGAGGTCGGGGTAGCCGGCGGGCGAGGGCGCGGCGCAGGGCAGGTGGCCGAACAGCTTCAGCGCCGCCAGGCCGCCCTTGAAGTCCTTGGCGAAACCCACCGAACGGTAGGTGGCAATGACCAGTTCCTGCGGCGTGCGCAGCTTGGCCAGCGGCTGCGACCATGCGGCCTTCAGGTCGATCAGGGTGCGATAGAGCGAAGGTAGATCGCCGCCGCTCTCCAGAAAGACCCGGGTCAGGGTCTCGACGGCGGCGGCAGGTGGCGCGTCGGCGACGAAGTGGCGGGCGAGCTTGGTGGCGATGTGGCGCGCGGTCGAAGGGTGCGTGCCCAGGAGGGCCAGCGCCTGCAGGCCCTCCTGCTCGCCAGCCTCCCGGTAGCTTTTGCCCAGAAGCGTCTTGTCGCCGGGTTCGTGCGCCAGGTCGACGAACCGGAAGGCGCCGGGATCGGGGTCCTTCGGCCGCTGCAGCGTCCAGCCGGTCAGGATCAGCGCGAAGTTGCGCACGTCGTCCTGGGTATAGCCGCCGTCGACGCCCAGCGTGTGCAGCTCCAGGATCTCGCGCGCCAGGTTCTCGTTGAGGCCGCGCTTGGTCTTGCGCCCGGCCGGCGAGTGGGGGCCGAAGGAGACGGCGTTGTCGAGATAGAGCAGCATGGCCTGGTGCCGGGTTGCGGCCAGCAGCAGGTCGGCGAAGCGGCCGAAGAGGTGACGGCGGATCACCTCCACCGAGAAGGGGCCGGCGAGGCCCAGCACCGCCGGCCGGTCGACCGACACGGTGAAATGGTTCAGCCAGAAGGCGACGAGCCGCTCGACGAAGGGCGCCTCGCTCTCCACCGCGGCGGTGAGATGCAGCGAGACGTCGGCGATGTAGGCCTCCTTGGCCTGCCGGCGCAGGAACGCCTCCACCTCGCCGTCGCCCTTGTCGCGCTTGCGCAGCAGCGCCGCCGCCCGTTCGGTCCCGCCGGGAATCGCCTGCAGGCGCCTGGGCAGGGCCGCGGCCGCAACGAGCTGGGCGGCGAGCCAGCCGCGCGGGTCCTTGCCTACGCGCTCGTCCGGTGTCGGGCCGAGGCCGAAGCGCAGGCTGGCGTGCAGGGCGGGATCGAACATCGCGCGGGCGGCCCCCCTCGGCGCACAAGCGGGAGATGCGTTGTCCTTGATACGCCGCGAGCGGGCCAGGCGTGCCCGCTAGTCCTCGTCCGACTTGCCGACGCGCGGGTCGTAGGGGTGCTTCGCGCTCCAGCGCTCCAGGAAGCGCGCCAGTTCGGCGTCGGGCGGGTCGGGCAATACCACCGTCAGGTGCACGTACTGGTCGCCCTGGCCGCCCTGGCGGTCCGGCAGGCCGCGCCCCTTGAGCCGCAGCACCGTGCCGCTGTTGCTGCCCGGCGGTACGCGCATGCCGACGGCGCCGGTGACGGTCGGCACCGAGACGGTGCCGCCGTTCACCGCCTCGCCCAAACTGACGGGGAAGTCGAGATGCAGGTCGGCGCCGGTCCGGCGGAAGCGGCCATGCGGCTCGACCTCGACCTCGACCAGCGCGTCGCCGGCTGTGCCGCCGTGGCTGCCCGGCAGGCCCTGGCCGACCAGACGCAGCACCTGGCCCTGCTCGACGCCAGGCGGGATGCTCACCTCCAGCTCGCGACCCGAAGCCAAGCGGATGCGCTGCCGGCCGCCCGCGGCGACGGTCTGCAATGGGACAGCGACACGGTAGGTCACGTCCTCGCCGCGTCGCGGCTGGCGCGAGCGCAGCTTGTCGACGCTCTCGTCGGTGAAGAAGTCGGCGAAGATGTCGCCGCCGGCGGTCGCCCCGCCCTCGTACTGGTCCCAGCCGCCCCGGCGGAAGGGGAAGTCGCCCTCGCCGCCGGCCTCGCCGCTCCGGTCGCCGGCATCCCAGCGGGCGCGCGCCACCGGGTCGATCAGCAGGGCATAGGCCTGGGTCAGTTCCTGGAAGGCCTGGGCCGAGGCGAGGTCGCCCGGATTGAGGTCGGGGTGCAGGCGCTTGGCGCGTTCGCGGAAGGCACGCCGGATCGTGGCCACGTCGGCGGCCGCATCCAACCCGAGGACGTCATAGGGATCGCGCATGGCTTTGAGGCTAGGCGGAGCCGGTCCGGCCCGGCAAGATGGCCGTCCACAGCCCGCTGCGGGAGAACCGCCCTTGTTCGCCGACCGTCCCCCGGCCGATCCCTATGACCTGTTCGCTGATTGGTTCAAGGATGCCGAAGCCAAGGAAATCAACGATCCCAATGGAATGGCCCTTGCCACCGTGGGCGCCGACGGGATGCCGTCGCTGCGCATGGTGCTGTTGAAGGGAGTCGATCCGCAGGGGTTCGTGTTCTACACGAACTACGAGAGCAAGAAGGGCACCCAGCTTCAGGGGCACCCCAAGGCGGCCTTGCTGTTCCACTGGAAGTCGCTGCGCCGCCAGGTCCGGGTCGAGGGCGAGGTAACCCAGACCACGCCCGAGGAGGCCGACGCCTACTTCGCCTCGCGTCCCAAGCAGAGCCAGATCGGCGCCTGGGCCAGCCAGCAGTCGCGCCCGCTTTCGGCCAAGTTCGAGCTGGAAAAGCGCGTCGCGCTCTACGCCGCCAAGTACGCGGTGACCCGGGTGCCGCGCCCGGCGCACTGGTCGGGCTTCCGCATCCACCCGCGCTACATCGAGTTCTGGCAGGACGGTGCCTTCCGCCTGCACGACCGGCTGGTCTATCACCGGCAGGAGGAGGGCGGCTGGCGCACCGAGAGGCTCTATCCCTGATGGGCGGCGCGACCGGCACGCAGAAGGTCGTGAACGGCGCCGTGGATGGCGAGGCGGGGCGCCTGATGCGGCGTGCCACCTATGCCTCGGTGACGGTTGCGCTGCTGCTGGTGGCGGTCAAGCTGGGCGCCTGGATGGTGACGGATTCGGTCAGCCTGCTCTCCACCCTCGTCGACTCGCTGCTCGATGCCGCCGCCTCGATCATCATGCTGGTCGCGGTACGCGAATCGCTCATGCCGCCGGACTCCGAGCATCGCTTCGGCCACGGCAAGGCGGAGCCGCTGGCGGCGCTCGGGCAGTCGGCCTTCATCACCGGCTCGGCGCTGTTCCTGGTGTTCGAGGCGACGCAGCGCCTGTTCGACCCCAAGGCGGTGCCCGATCCCGAGATCGGCTTCGCGGTGATGGGTGTCTCCATCGTCGCCACCTTCCTGCTGACGCGCTACCAGGCCTATGTCGTCCGGCGCAGCGGCTCGCTGGCGATCTCGGCCGATTCGCTGCACTACCTCAGCGACCTGCTGGTGAACGCCGCCGTCGTCGTCGCCCTGCTGCTGTCGGAGTATCTCGGCTGGATCTATGCCGATCCGATCTTCGCGCTGGGCATCGCCGCCTACATCATGAAGACCGCCTGGTCGATCGGGCGCGGCGCCTTCGACATGCTGATGGACCGCGAACTGCCGGATGCCGAACGTCAGCGCATCAAGGACATGGTCATGGAGGAACCCAAGGCGCGCGGGCTGCACGACCTGCGCACGCGCGCCTCGGGGCCCCAGGTCTTCATCCAGCTTCACCTGGAGCTCGACGGCGACCTGAGTTTCGCCGAGGCGCACGCCATCGCCGATCGCCTGGAAATGCGCCTGGCGCAGTCTTTCAACGGGGCAGAGGTACTGATCCACGAGGATCTCTACGACCCCGCGCGGCCACCCAAGCGGCGCTACCGGACGACCTGAGGCGTCCCGGCAGCTTGATCCATATCATGGCCGCGAAAGCGCCGGTCGGCGAAGAGTAAGGGCGGCGCGAGAGCCGCCGCAACGCAGGAGGAAGCCATGTCCATCGCCAGCATCCTGACCGTGCTGTCCGGCGAGGAGGGCAGCCAGGGCGCACTGAAGACCGCCGTCACCCTGGGCCAGACCTGGGGCGCGCGCGTCGTCGCGCTGCATGTCGCGGTCGATCCCGAACGCTCGATCCCGCTGCTCGGCGAAGGCATGACGGCGGCGATGATCACCGACCTTACCGCCAGCCTGGAGGCCGAGGCGCAGCGCAGCAGCAAGGCGGCGGAGGCGATCTTCACGGCGGTCTGCCGCGATGCGGGACGCCCCGTGGTGGCCGCCGACAGCGCGCCGCAGGCGGGGCAGTTCGTCACCATCTTCGACAGCCGCAAGGGTGACGAGGCGCAGATCGTGGCCGAGGAAGGGCGCCTGCACGACCTCATCATCGTGCCGCGCGGCAACGACGAGGACGGCGCTTCCGGGCCGACCCTGGAGGCTGCGCTGTTCCAGACCGGCCGACCCGTCCTGATCCCGCCGAAGGGCGGCTACGAGATGGTGCCGCAGCGTGTCGCCGTGGCCTGGAACGGCAGCCGCGAGGCGGCGCGGGCGGTGGCCGACGCGCTGCCGATCCTGAAGCACGCGCGCCAGCTCTCGATCCTCAGCGGCGAGGGCCGCGACGATCCTGCCATCGCCTATCCCAGCGTGCTGGCCCGCTACCTCGCCTGCCATGGCATCAACGCGCAGACCTGGCGCTTCCAGCCCGACGACTGGCCGGTATCGCAGTCGCTGGTGAACGAGGCGAAGAAGGCCGGCGCGGCGCTGCTGGTGATGGGTGCCTATGGCCACAGCCGCCTGCGCGAGCTGGTTCTGGGCGGTGCCACGCGCGCCGCGCTGCGCTCGGGCGAACTCGGCCTCTTCATGTCGCACTGAGGGATGCCATGACGCTGTCGCACATCCGTCTGGAACTGGCACGGGACCACGACTTTCCCGAGGGCAGCAGCCGCCACGGCTACGAGCTGACGGCGCCGCTCGACGCCTCGGGCCACTTGGACGCCGCCGCCTGGCGCGATGCCAAGGCGCGTTGCCGGGTGCGGCGCTTCTGGCCCGGCGAGGACGACGAGATCGGCCACCTCCGGCACCACGGCACGGCCTGGGCCTTCCACTACGACGTGGCGGGCGACGCCGATACGGACGAGACCGGCTACCGCCTGTCGAGCCACGTCTTCCGTGTCGGCGAGTACGTCTCGATCCGCGAGCAGGATGGCACCCTCAGGACCTTCCGCGTCGCCAGCGTGCGGCCGGCTTGAGCGACCGATCACCCTTCTGCTCGTCTTGACTCGCGGTAGGGCGTGCCTGGACACTCCCGGGGCTGCGGCGGCCTGTCGCAGGCGCTACCGAAAATCATAAGGGAGACAAGCAGATGAAGCTTACGAGACGCCATGCGCTCGGCGCAGCGACGGCTTTGGCAGGAACCGTGGCTCTGGGCCGCTTCTCTCGCCCTGTCCAGGCGGCGGGCGTGACCGAGTTCCACATGATCGAGGCCGGCGGTGCGTCCGGTGATTCGATCGAGGCTGGCTATATCGCCCCCTTCACCAAGAAGAGCGGGATCAAGGTCATCCGCGAGAGCCCCTCGGGCTTCGGCAAGCTGCGCGCCATGGTCGAGGCCAAGGCGGTGACCGCCCCGCTGATCGAGCTCGGCAGCGCCGAGCTGGAGCAGGGCTTGGCCCTGGATCTGGTCGAGAAGCTCGACTGGGCGGCGATCAATCCCGACCCGATCTATCCCGAGGCGCAGCACGAGTACGGCTTCGGCTATCAGTACTATTCGACCATCATGGCCTGGCGCGAGGGCCTGCCGTCGCCCACGAACTGGGTCGAGTTCTTCGATGCCGGCAAGTTCCCGGGCAAGCGGGCGCTGCCGGACTATCCTTCCTTCGTGCTGCCGATGGCCGCCATGGCCGCCGGCGTCGCGCCCGAGAACCTCTATCCGCTCGACCTCGACAAGGCCCTCGGCTTCCTCGACAGCGTCAAGGACCACATCTCGGTCTGGTGGCAGGCGGGGGCACAGCCGCCGCAGCTGCTGAAGGACCAGGAGGTCGACTATGCCATCGCCTGGTCCGGGCGCGTTGCCGGCCAGCCGGGCATCGTCTCCTCCTTCGCGCAGGGACAGCTCGACCTTGCCTTCTTCAGCGTGCCCAAGGGCGCCAACCCGGACGAGAAGGCAGCGGCCATGGGCCTGCTGCACGAGATGAGCGTGGCCGCGAACCAGGCCGTCGCCGCCGGGGTGATCTCCTACACCGGGCCCAGCACGACACTGGACGCGCTGCTGCCGCAGGATCGCCTGGGCGAGTATCCGACCACCGAGGAGAACCGCAAGCAGCAGGTGCTGTTGAACGGACGCTGGTGGTACGAGAACGCCGAGCTGGTCGAGCAGCGCTGGCAGGAGTTCAAGCTCTCGCTCTAGTCACGGCCAAGGCAGGAACCTTGACGGGCGGCGACGTGATGTCGCCGCCCGTTTGCCTTCGAGGGTCCCGACCCCTATCGTCCGCGCCATGACCGCTCCCGCAGTGAAGATCCGCCCGTCCGTGGTGCTGACCGGCGCCAGCCGCGGCATTGGCCATGCCACGGTGAAGCGCTTCGCCGACGAGGGCTGGCGCGTCATCACCTGCTCGCGCGAGGCCATTCCCGACGACTGCCGGCGTGACGACAACTGGACCCACCACATCGTCGCCGACCTGGCCGACCCGGCCAGCCTCGCCGACTTCGTCGCCCAGGCCAATGCAATCCTGGGCGAGGGGCCGCTGGCGGCGCTGGTGAACAACGCCGCGGTCTCGCCCAAGACGCCCTTCAAGGAGCGCCTCGGCATCCTCAACGGCGACCTCGACCTCTGGCGCTGGGTCTTCGAGCTGAACTTCTTCGCGCCGCTGGCGCTGTCGCGTGGCCTCGCCGTGCCGCTGGGACGGGCCAAGGGGACGATCGTCAACATCACCTCGATCGCCGGCCACGCCATACATCCCTTCGCCGGCTCGGCCTACTCGACCTCCAAGGCGGCGCTCTCGGCCCTGACCCGCGAGATGGCGGTGGAGTTCGCCGAACTCGGCGTGCGCGTCAACGCGGTGGCGCCCGGCGAGATCGAGACGGCGATGATCGGGCCGGAGTACGAGAGCCTGATCCCGCGCATCCCGCTGCACCGCATGGGCAAGCCGGAGGAGGTGGCAGCCGCCGTCTTCCGCCTCTGCACGCCCGACTTCGGCTACGTCACCGGCACCGAGATCTTCGTCACCGGCGGCCAGCACCTTTTCTAGCGCCTGCCTCGTCGCCCCAGCGGTAGTTGAAGCTGACCGAGATGCGCTCCGACGCGCCGGCGGTCAACGGCACCTCGTGGCGCAGCCAGGATTCCCACAGCAGCAGCTCGCCGGGCCGGGCCTTCAGGTAGACGAAGGGGCGCAGCTCCTGCGGCGCCGAGGTTCTGCGCGGCGGCGCGGCCATGAAGCCGCTGCTGCGCGGATCCTCGAAGCGCAGCGCCGCCGCGCCGGGCGGCAGGGCGACGTAATAAGTGCCCGAGATGACACTGTGGGGATGGATGTGCCCGCTGTGGAAGCCGCCCGGCGGCAGGACGTTGATCCACAGCGAGTCCAGCGCCAGCGGCCGCTGGCCGAGGTCGAAGGCGAGCTGCCGGGCGAAGCGCAGGGCGTGTCGGTCCAGCTCCTTCGCCAGGCGCGCGAAGGCGGGATAGCGCCAGGCAAGGTCGTCCAGCGAGGCGTGCGAGGTATAGCCGGGATAGCCGTGGCGCCGGCACCAGCGCTGCCCCGCCAGGTCGTCCTCGGCGGTCGCGCGGCAGGCGGCCTCGAGTTCGGGATTGAGGCGCGCGAAGAGACGGCCGTCGAGAGCCGCCTGATAGACCGGGGTGACGAAGAGGCGGTGCAGGGCCCCCGCCGCGGGCGCCCCTTTAGCCGGCATCAGGCGAGGCGGCGCTGCAGGTCCTGCGCCCAGGCGAGCTGGCGCTCCGCCTTCTCCAGCTCCATGCCGAGCCAGCCGCCGAAGGGCAGGGCCTCGGCCGGCGAACGCTCCTTGAGCTCGAGCAGACGGGCGAGGGCGCGCTGGAAGACCTCGGCGATCATCTCGGCCTGCAGGCGCTGCTCCGCCGCCGGCAGCAGCGGCAGGAAGCGTACCTTGAGCGCCAGGATCAGCTTCGAGACGTCGCTGGTCGGCGCCCTGAGGTTGGCAGACAGCAGGCGCAGCAGCTCCAGCCGGCCGCGCTCGGTCAGCGCCAGCCCGGCGCCGCCGCCCTCCACCAGGCCTTCGATCTTCAGCAGCTCCAGCGGCGGGGCCATGAGGTCGAGCGAGGGCCCGACCACGAGCTGCAGGAACTCGCGCACGCCCTGGGCCAGGTCGGCGTAGCTCCGCGGCCGCTCGGCCAGCAGGCCCAGCGCCAGCAGGCGGATCGCCTCGCTCGGGATCAGGGTGTTGTCGCGGTACATGGTCTAGCTATAGCGCCCTCGGCCGCGCCGGTCCAGAGAGTTTGCGAACGATTCGCAACATATCGTCACGGCTTGATCCCGCGCAGCCGTGCCGAGCGCCGGCGCAGCAGTTCGACCGTGGTCAGCATGGTCACGGCGAAGAGGATCAGCAGCGTTGCCGCCGCGGTGATGGTCGGGCTGATCATCTCGCGGATGCCGCTGAACATCTGCTTCGGCAGGGTGCGCTGCTCCGGACTGGCGATGAAGAGCACCACCACCACTTCGTCGAAGGAGGTGACGAAGGCGAAGAGGCTGCCCGACACGATGCCGGGCAGGATCAGCGGCAGCGTCACCTTGCGGAAGGTATGGATCGGCGTGGCGCCCATCGAGGCCGCCGCGCGCGTCAGGCCGTGGTCGTAGCCGCTGAGCGTCGCGGTCACGGTGATGACGACGAAGGGCGTCGCCAGAACGGTGTGCGCCATGACCAGGCCCAGCGTGGTGTTCAGCACGCCGACGACCGAGAAGAAGAAGAACATGGCGACGGCGGTGATGATCACCGGCACGATCATCGGCGAGATCAGTACCGACATGACCAGCGCCTTGCCGGGAAAGTTCGCCCGGCTGAGGCCCAGCGCCGCCAGCGTGCCAAGCACGGTCGAGGCGCAGGTCGCCAGCGAGGCGACGATGATCGACATCTCCAGCGCGCTGGTCCAGCGCTCGCTGGTGAAGAAGTCCTCGTACCAGCGCCACGACAGTCCCGGCATGGGATAGCTGAAGTAGGGCTCGGAGTTGAAGGACAGCGGCATGATCACCAGGATCGGCGCGATCAGGAAGATCAGCACCAGGGCGGAGAAGACCCAGAGGCCGTAGCGGCTCCAGGTCTCGGTGCGGGTCTCGGCGGCGGCGCGTGCCATGGCTCAGCCCAGCTTCACTTTGTCGATGCCGACGAGGCGGTTGTAGATGAAGAACAGCACCATGGTGGCACTGAGCAGGATGGCACCCATGGCCGAGGCCTTGCCCCAGTTGCTCTCGCGGTTCATCGCCTCGGCGATCAGGCCCGAGATCATCTGGTCCGACGGCCCGCCGACCAGCGCCGGCGTGATGTAGTAGCCAAGGCAGAGGATGAAGGTCAGCAGGCAGCCGGCCGCGATGCCGGGCAGGGTCTGCGGCATGTAGATGCGGCGGAAGGCATAGACCGGCCCGGCGCCAAGCGAGCGCGCGGCGCGCATGTAGGCCGGCGGGATGCCCTTCATGACGCTGTAGATCGGCAGCAGCGTGAAGGGCAACTGGATGTGCGTCATGGCGATGATGGTGCCGGCGCGGCTGAAGATGAGCTTCAACGGCTCCTCGCTGAGGCCGAGGCTCATGATCGCGCTGTTCACCGCGCCGTTGTCCTGCAGCAGCACGAACCAGGCGGTCGTGCGCACCAGCAGCGAAGTCCAGAAGGGCAGCAGCACCAGGATCATCAGCAGGTTGGCAAAGCGCGTCGGCATGTTGGCCAGCAGGTAGGCCAGCGGATAGCCGAGCAGCAACGTCATCAGGGTGACGGTCAGGCTGATCGACATGGTGCGGATCAGCACGTCGACGTAGACCCGGCGCTCCGGCGCGACGCCGACGATATCGCCGTCGGCGTTCTGCTCCAGGTCCAGCACCTGCAGCAGATAGAAGGGCGTGAAGCGGCTGCCGTTGCGCTTGATGACGGCCCAGGTCTCGCGCTCGCCCCAGATCTTGTCGATGGCGATGACCTGGTCCTTGTAGGGCCCGGCCTCCAGCTTCTCGATCTTGCGGGCCGAGGCCAGGATCTTCGAGCGGATGCCCGAGATCTCGTAGTTCAGCCGCTTGCCGATCTGCGCGGTGTCGCGGTTGGCCTGCGCCGCCGTCAGGTCGGCCACCAGCGCCGCGAAGGCCGGCTCGTCGGGAATGTCCTGGCCGTTCCAGTCCTGCAGCGCCGCCGCGGTCAGCGGCATGAGGTCGTGGATGTCCGGGTCGTATACCGCGTTCCGCAGCATGTAGATGATCGGCAGGACGAAGCTGACCAGGATGAAGAGGAACAGCGGCAGCACCAGCGAGAAGGCCTTCAGCCTGCGCTTGCGCTCGACCTCGCGCAGGCGGCGCTTCAGCGCCTCGCCTTCGTAGACCGCGACCTCCGGAATCCGCTCCGCCGCTACGCTGGCCATCCGCCCCGACCTCTCACCCGACCGCTGCAAATAGGGGACGGCGGACCGGCCTGTCGGCCGGCCCGCCGCGATCCATTGCTACTGCGCCAGCCAGGCGTTGAAGCGCTCTCGCAGCTCCTCGCCGTGATCGGCCCAGAACTGCGGATCGGGCCCGAAGGCCGTGGTCAGGTTCTGCGGCGCCGAAGGCAGGTTCGGCAGCACGTCGGGGTTGACGTTCGCCGCCGCGTCACGGTTGGCCGGACCGTAGGAGATGTAGTTGGTCTGGTCGGCCATGCGCTCCGGATCGGAGGCGAAGGAGACGAACTTGTAGGCCTCGTCCAGGCGCGGCGTGCCGGCCGGGATCGCCCACCAGTCCCAGTCATAGGCCTGATGGTCCCACATGATGGCGAAGTGCTTGCCCTCGCTCTTCACCGCGTTGTAGATGCGCCCGTTCCACGACGAGGTCATGACCACGACGCCGTCGGCCAGGAGCTGCGGCGGCTGCGCGCCGGCCTCCCACCAGACGACGTCCTTCTTGATGGTGTCCAGCTTCTTGAAGGCGCGGTCGACGCCCTCGGGCGTGGACAGCGTCTCGTAGACCTTTTCCATCGGCACGCCGTCGGCCAGCAGCGCCCACTCCAGGTTGACGAAGGGGTTCTTCTGCAGTGCCCGCTTGCCGGGGAACTTCTGCATGTCGAACAGGTCGGCGATGGTCTTCGGCCCGTCCGGCGTCTTGTCGGTGTCGTAGGCGATGACGGTGGAATAGAGGATGTTCGGCACCGCGCAGTCGGTGACGTCGCCGCCGATGAACTTGCTGCGGTCGAGGCCGAGCTTCGCCCAGTCGATCACCTCCAGAACGCCCTCGGCGCAACCGGCCAGCGCGGTCTGGGTGTCGACGTCGATCACGTCCCAGGTGACCGACTTGGTCTCGACCATGGCGCGTATCTTGGCGATCTCGCCGTTGTACTCCTCCTCGGTCACCTTGGCGCCGGTCTCGGTGGCGTAGGGCTCGATGAAGGCCTTGCGCTGTGATTCCTGATAGGCGCCGCCCCAGGACACGATGGTGATATCGGCGGCGGCCGCCGCCGAGATTCCGATCAGGCTGATGGCGGCACCCGCCAGCAGCCCGGAAACGTAACGCTTAGCCATGTTCTTCTGCCTCCCGTTGTCTGCCGGCCTCCGCCGGCGGCCAAAAACAGAACCCCGCGCGCCTTCCCAGCAGGCGCGCGTGGTTCTTCCGTCAGGCGTCGAGCGCCCGGCAGTCCTCCTGGGTCCAGCCCACGCTCACCGCGGCGCCCTGCTGCAGGGACAGCGCACCGATGGCATTGGGCACCTTGACGATGAAGTTCTCGTCGCCGCAGACGGCGAGCCGCGTGCGGATGTGATCGCCGATGTAGATCAATTCCTCGATGCGACCGTGGAAGATGTTGGCGAAGCTTCCGGGCGGCGGGTTCAGCGCCACGCGCTCCGGCCTGATCGACAGCGTGGTCGCCTGGCCTTCGCCGCTGACCGCTACGCGCGTCGCGCGTACTATCTCGCCGTTCGGCAGGCGCACCTGGCAGAGGCCGTTTCTGGCCTCCGCCACGGTGCCCTTGAGCTTGTTGTTCTCGCCGATGAACTGCGCGACGAAGGCGTTCTCGGGCCGCTCGTACAGGTCGGCCGGGGTCGCCAGCTGCTGGATGATGCCGTCGTTGAAGACCGCGATGCGGTTCGACATGGTCAGCGCCTCCTGCTGGTCGTGCGTGACATAGACGATGGTCACGCCCAGGCGCTCGTGGATGTGCTTGATCTCGTACTGCATATGCTCGCGCAGCTGCTTGTCCAGCGCGCCCAGCGGCTCGTCCATCAGCACCAGCTGTGGCTCGAAGATCAGTGCGCGGGCCAGCGCGATGCGTTGCTGCTGGCCGCCGGACAGCTGACCCGGCCGGCGCTGCGCGAAACCGGTCAGTTGCACCAGCGCCAGCGCCTTCTCGACCCGGCCGCGGATCTCCTCGCGGCCGATGCGGCGCACCTCCAGCGGGAACGAGAGGTTCTCCGCCACGGTCATGTGCGGAAAGAGCGCGTAGTTCTGGAACACCATGCCGATGTTCCGCTTGTGCGGCGGCAGATTGTTGATCGGCTGCCCGCCCAGCTCGATGACGCCGTGCGTCGGTGTCTCGAAGCCGGCCAGCATCATCAAGGTGGTGGTCTTGCCGGAGCCCGAGGGGCCGAGGAGGGTCAGGAACTCCCCGCGCGCGATATCGACGTTGAGGTTTTTGACGACCAGCGTTTCGCCGTCATAGGACTTCTGCACGTCCTTGAACGAGACCAGGGTCTCCTGCATCCAGACTAAATCTCCCACTCTCCCTGACCACGCGCTGTTGAGCGCGGTCGGGTGGTTTTCCGTGTTGCCTCCGGCGTTGTCATTCTTCTGGTGCAGGTGGCGACGAACCCTGTCCCCGCCCGGCCCTGCCCATGCAGTATTGTCTGCGTTGCGTTTATTGCAGATCAAAGCGGCTGGCTTGTCCAGCGTCTTAACCGTGCGGGCGTCTTGGATACGATCCTCGCCGTCGCCTGCTTATGGACGCATAAGCGGGGGCTTATCGACGCACAGTCCCGACGGGCGAACGCGGCTCAGGCGGCACGCGCCAACGAGAGCTCGCCCCAGAGGCGATCCAGCGCGGCCACCAGCGCCTCGATCTCCGCCGAGCCATGCAGCGGCGTCGCCACCAGGCGCAGCCGCTCGCTGCCACGTGGCACCGTGGGATAGTTGATCGGCTGGACATAGAGGTCGTGCTCGGCCAGCAGCCGGTCGGCCAGGCGTTTGCAGCGGCGCGGGCAGCCGACGATGACCGGCGCGATATGGCTGCCGTTCGCCAACAGCGGCAGGCCGGCTTCCAGCAGGCGACGCTTCAGCAGCGCGCCGTTGGCCGCCAGCGCTGCGCGCTCGACGCCGCTGCGCTTCAGGTGGCGCACGCTGGCAAGCGCGCCGGCGGCGATGACCGGCGGGATCGCCGTGGTGAAGATGAAGCCCGAACCGCTGGAGCGCACGAAGTCAACCAGCGCTGCCGAGGCGGCGATGTAGCCGCCGATCAGCCCGAAGGCCTTGCCCAGCGTCCCCTGGATCACGTCGAAGCGGTCCATCAGGCCCTCGCGCTCGGCGACGCCGCCGCCGCGCGGGCCATAGAGGCCGACGGCGTGCACCTCGTCGAGGTAGGTGAGGGCGCCGTGCCGTTTCGCTACCGCGGCCAGCTCGGCCAGCGGCGCGATGTCGCCGTCCATGGAATAGACGCTCTCGAAGGCGACGATCTTGGCGCGGTCCCGCGGCAGGGCCTGCAGCTTCGCCGCCAGGTCGGCGGGGTCGCTGTGGCGGAAGACCTGCTTCTCGGCGCGGCTGTGGCGGATGCCCTCGATCATCGAGGCATGGTTCTTCTCGTCCGACAGCACGACACACTCGGGCAGTCGTGCCGCCAGGGTGGAAAGCGCGGTCCAGTTGGCGACGTAGCCCGAGGTGAAGGTCAGCGCTGCCGCCTTGCCGTGCAGGTCGGCAAGCTCGGCCTCCAGGTCGACGTGCAGGCGATTGGTGCCGGAAATGTTGCGCGTGCCGCCGGCGCCCGCGCCCTCGGCCGCGATGGTCGCCTGCATGGCGGCCGCCACCTCGGGGTGCTGACCCATCCCGAGGTAGTCGTTCGAGCACCAGACCGTGACCTCACGCGGGCCCTGCGGTCCGTGCCAGATGGCCTTCGGGAAGCGTCCGGCGGCGCGCGTCAGCGTGGCGAAGACGCGATAGCGGCCTTCGCCGCGCAGCCGCGCCAGCTCGCCCTCGAAGAAGCCCTCGTAGTCCATCGCCGGCCCTCCTTACCGGGGGTGTAATAACCCCTTGATCCGGACAGCGAAAGGGCGGCGCGACCGCTGGTCGCGCCGCCCCCGGCAATCCCGCCGCGCGGCAGGCGATCAGGCAGCCTGCAGCAGGCCCTCCTGGCGCACCCAGGTATAGGTCTCGTCGAGCGCCTTGCCGAAGCGGTCGAGCATCTTCTCGACCTCGCCCTCGGTGATGATCATCGGCGGGCAGAAGGCCAGCGCATCGACCATGGCGCGCTGGATCAGGCCATGCTCCTGCGAGCGCGCCATGAGGTAGCCGCCGACCTTGCCGGCCGGGTTGAAGCCGGCCTTGGTCTTCTTGTCGGCCACCAGTTCCACCGCTGCGATCAGGCCGACGCCACGCACCTCGCCCACCAGCGGGTGGTCGGCGAAGCGCCGGCGCAGGCCCTCCTGCATCAGCGGGCCGACCTTGCGGACGTGGCCGATGATGTTGCGCTCCTCGTAGATCTTCAGCGTCTCCAGCGCCACCGCGGCCGGCACCGGGTGCGCCGAGTAGGTGTAGCCGTGGCCGAAGGTGCCGTGCTTGGCCGAGTTGTCGGCCAGCGCCTGGTAGATCTTGTCGCTGACCGCGATGGCCGAGATCGGCAGGTAGGACGACGAGAGCTGCTTGGCCATCGTCATGATGTCGGGCTTGATGTTGTAGGTGTTGCTGCCGAACCAGTTGCCGGTGCGCCCGAAGCCGCAGATCACCTCGTCGGCGATCACCAGCACGTCGTACTTGCGGCAGACCGCCTGGATCTTCTCCCAGTAGCCCTTGGCCGGGGGCAGCACGCCGCCGGCACCCTGCAGCGGCTCGCCGATGAAGGCGGCCACGGTCTCCGGGCCTTCCTTCAGGATCATCTCCTCGAGTTCCCTGGCGCGGCGGGTGGCGAAGTCCTCCTCGCTCTCGCCCGCCTCGCTGAAGCGGTAGTAGTGCGGCGAGCCGGTGTGCAGCACCCGCGCCACCGGCACGTCGAAGTCGGTCTGCGCGTAGGGCAGGCCGGTGAGGCTGGCGGCGACGATGGTGACGCCGTGATAGGCCTTCTGCCGGCTGATGATCTTCTTCTTCTCCGGCTTGCCGATGGCGTTGTGGTAGTACCAGACGAACTTGATCGCCGTGTCGTTCGCCTCGGAGCCGGAGTTGGCGAAAGCCACCTTGGCGTTGGGGATCGGCAGCAGGGCGGTCAGCTTCTCCGACAGCAGGGCGGCCGGCGCGTGGGTCTTCTGCGCGAAGTTGTGATAGTAGGGCAGGGTCTGCAGCTGCTTGGTCGCGGCCTCCACCAGGCGAGGCTCGTCGAAGCCGAGGCCGGCGCACCAGAGCGCGGCCATGCCCTCGATGTATTCCTTGCCATTGTCGTCGTAGACATAGATGCCCTTGCCCTTGGCCAGGACCAGCGGGCCCTCCTGCTCGTTCTTGCGCAGATTGGTGTAGCTGTGCAGGTGGTGGGCCACGTCGATCGACGCGACGGAATTCGGCCGGATGGTCATGGACTTGGCTCCCTCGAAACGCGAAGCCGGCACCCTAGCGGAGGGTGCTACCCGCCGGGAAGGGGACGGGCTGGCCGGGCGGTCCCGCTTCCCGCGCATGGAAGCTGTGACAATAGGGCAATATTGCTGTCCCTTGACGACTCAAGGCTCTGACAACATTCTATTGGTGCACTGCACAAATAAGCGGTGGTCAGGGTTGGAACGCCTCTGGGATTGAGCTCGAACTCAAAGCCACGGAGGCCACCATGTCGATGCAGAAGTCTTTCTCCGAGCCGCTGCGCTCCATCTCGGACATCACGCCCGAGGAACTCCAGGCCTACCTGCGTGACGCGCGGAAGATGCGCGCCCAGGCCTTCGCCTCGATCGTCTTCTCGATCGGACGTCTCTTCGCCAGGCCGTTCCGCAAGGGCGAGCGCCTGCCGTCCGGCGTCGCACATTCCGCCCGTTGAATCGACCCCGGCGGGGAGCGCTACCGCGCCCAGGTGCGGTAGCGCTTCCCCGCCAGGTCGTACCTCAGGATGCGGTGGTTGTTGGTGTCGCTGACCAGCAGGTCGCCGGCGCCGTCCAGCCATAGCCCTGCCGGTTCGCCGAGGCGCGGCAGGCAGAGCGGGTCCTCGCAAAGGAAGTCCGCGGCGAAGAGCTCGACCCGCTGCGCTGCCAGGTCCAGGCGCCGCAGCGTGCCGTTGTAGCTGTCGGCCACCAGCAGGGCCCCGGTCCCCTGCCAGCAGAGGCCCAGCGGGTGCTGCAGCCGCGCCGCCGCGAAGGCCCCATCCACCTGCCCGAAGTCGAAGAGCCCGCTGCCCACCAGGGTCTCGACCCGCATCGCCTCCAGGTCCAGCAGCCGGATGGCCGAGGTCTCGCTATCGGCGAAGGCCAGCCGCCGGCCGTCCGGCGACAGCGCCAGGCCCGAGGGCTGCGCCAGCACCGCATCCCGCGCCGGGCCGTCGACGATGGCCTCCGCCCCCGTGCCCGCCAGCACCTCGACGTGGCCATTCTCGAGGTCCAGTACACCGAGTTGGTGCGTGCCGGCGTTGGCGAAGAAGATGCGACGCCCCAGCAACGCCAGGTCCCAGGGCGAGGCCAGCGCCGTCGCCAGGCCCGGCGCCGCCGCGCCGAGCGGCCGGCCGCGCTTGCCGGTGCCGGCCAAGGTCGCGACCCGGCCGCCGTGCCGGTCGATGCGCCGGATCGCATGGTTGCCGGTATCGGCGACATAGATCGCCTGCTCATCGGCAATCAGTCCCTGAGGCTGGTCGAAGCAGGGCGTCTCGCCGTCGACAAATCCGGCCTCGCTGGTGCCGTAGTGCCCCACCGGCTGTCCTGCCGTGTCGAAGACGACAACCCGGTGGTGCCCGGCATCGGCGACGATCCAATGGCCAGGCGAGCCCGGTAGCGGCCTGATCTTGCCGGGAAAGGCCAGAGTACCGGCGACAGCGGGCTCGGCGCTGAGGGCCACCCGCGCCGGCCGGGCATTGCCCGAGCGGCGCAACTCCTCCACGGCGCCGGCAATGGCATTGAACAAGCGGTCGGGATCGGGCTCGCCGGCCGCCTGGCCCAGTACGCGGCCGTCGGGACCGAGGAACACCAGCGTCGGCCAGGCGCGCACGGCGTACTGCCGCCAGAGCTGGAAGTCCGGGTCGTGCACCACCGGGTGGCGGATGCCGTAGCGCGCGACGGCCGCGCGCACATTCTCCACCTCCTTCTCGGCCGGAAACTTCGGGCTGTGCACGCCGATCACCACGACCTCCTCGGGGAAGGCCTCCTCGATGCGGCGCAGGGTCGGCAGGATCTGGATGCAGTTGATGCAGCAGGAGCTCCAGAAGTCGAGGATCGCCAACCGGCCGCCGAGCGCCGCCAGGCTCAGCGGCGCCGCGACGTTCAGCCAGTCGAGGCCGGGGCGGTCGAGTTCCGGCGCACGCACCACGGGACCGCGCATGGTCAGACCGTTCGCGTCACCTTCACCAGGTCGTTGGCGCCGGGCTGCGCGCCGCCGTCCAGATCGTTCAGCACGCGGAAGGCCGCCTCGTTCAGGCTGCCGAAGGGCAGGCCGCGGGCCAGGGTGGCGACGCTGCGCCCGCTGGCGTTGACGATGTCGATGCGGAAGCCCTTGATCGCGGCCGCCTCGGACGGGGAGAGCCGGCGGAAGGAGTTCAGCACCGAGGTGAAGGCGCCGTTCCAGCGTCCGGCCTGACCGCCCGGTGCGATGAAGAGGAAGCGATAGACCTGGCTGCCCTCGGCGCGGATGGCGACGGGGATCAGGTCGACCTGGCCGCTGTTACCCTGCACGCGGGCGAAGCCGCTGGCCGCGTCCAGCCCGTTGACGGTGAAGCGGCGCAGGTCCGAGACGCTGGCGCCGCCGGCCCATTCGCCGGCGATGTACTGCGCCAGGTCGCTGGACTGCGCCCGCGCCATGTCGAACACGAAGGCGGCGCCGTTCGGGTTCTGCGCCGTCACCTCGCTCTCGCCATTCAGCAGATTGAAACCGCTTGGCGCCTCGAAGGCGATGCGCAGCACGGGGTGCTTGAAGCTCTGGCCATCGATGATGCCTTGCGCCGGATCGTCGCCGAAGCGGATGCCGTCGATCTGCTGCAGATAGCCGTCACGGTTGATCCGGCCCTCGTGCGACGCCACGGCGGCCTTCTGCATGGCGCTCTGAACGCGGTCGATCGTGCGCGGATGGGTGGCCAGCCAGTTGTATTCGTCGACCGACGAGGGGTCGCGCCCGGCCATGCGCGCCTCGAGCTGGCTCCACTCGCGCAGGGTGGCGAGGAAGGTGACCATGCCCTCGGGCTGCCAGCCGGCCTTGGCCATGTAGCGGATGCCGAGCGTGTCGGCCTCCATCTCCTGGTCGCGCGAGTAGGACTGCAGGTAAGCCACGGCGCCGACCGAGGCGAGGTCGGTCACCGCCTGCGAGCCGGTGGCGATGCCGAGGATGGCCAGGCCGAGCTGGGCAAAGATCGACTGCGTCTGGCGCTCGGCCGTGTGGCGCGCGGTGACGTGGCCGGTCTCGTGCCCCAGCACGCCGGCCAGCTCGGCCTCGTTGGAGGCCAGCGCCAGCAGGCCGCGCGTCACGTAGATGTAGCCGCCCGGCAGCGCGAAGGCGTTGACGATCGGCGAGTTCAGCACCGTGTACCGGTAAGCGAGATTGGGGAACTCGGTCCTGGCCCCGATGCTGGCGCCCAGGCTCTGCACGTAGCTGCCGAGGCCACGGTCCTCGTACTCGCCGCCGAAGGCCGCCAGGATCTTGGGATGCTCCTGCCGTCCCAGCGCCACGTCGTCCTCGATCGAGCCGAAGGACGAGCGGCGTCCGGTCGCCGGATTGGCGGCGCAGGCCGCCAGGCTGGCCGCCGCGGCCGAGGCCAGCAGGCCCTTGGCGAAGCCGCGCCGGGACAGGTGCGGCCCATGCAGGGGACAGGCGCCGCCGGCGTGGGAGTGCGTGCAGGACATGGCGGGACCTCCGTGGCTGGAATCGTTCGGTCGCGATGACCTTGATTCAAGGCTAGCATGACCATCAAGGCAACTTTCGCGGCGTCGGTTCCGCGGGCCTCAACCGCCATTTGATGCAGGTCAAGGTATCCGCGCCGCCGCGCCCGCAAGCTGTCGCAACAAGCTGCGCTGGAGGGTACGACCATGGCACTTCGCGACCTGCTGATCCTGGTGGACGAGAACGGCAAGGACCAGCCGACCTTGCGCGCCGGCCTCGACCTCGCCCAGCGCCACCAGGCGCACCTGACGGCCCTCCGCCTGCGCCGCCGCCCGCCCATGCCGGCCTTCGTCGCCGCCCAGCTGCCGGACGAGCTGCTGCCGCAGATCGAGGCACGGGTGAAGGAGGAGGCGGCCGAGGCGCGCGTCCGCGTGGAGCGCGTCGCGCTGCGCGAGGAGGTGCCCTTCGAATGGCGCGCGCTCGACGTTGCCAATGGCGATGCCGCCGACCTGGTCGGCCTGCACGCGCGCTATGCCGACCTGCTGCTGGTGGGCCAGCCGCCGCTGGATGACGCGCCCGAGGGTTACGAGGCGCTGGTCGAGACGCTGCTGGTCTCGGCCGGCCGGCCGGTGCTGCTGGTGCCCGCCGTCGGTGCGCCCAAGGGCTTCGGCAAGCGGATCCTGGTGGCCTGGGATGGCGGGCGAGAGGCCGCGCGCGCCGTCGCCGACGCGCTGCCGCTGCTGCGCGCGGCCGACCAGGTGGAGATCGTCACGGTCGATGCCAAGCGCCTGCGCGCGCCCGAGCCGGAGCCCGGCGCCGACATCGCCCGCCACCTCGCGCGCCACGGCGTGAAGGCCAGCGTGACGCAGCTCACGCGCGGGCCGCTGGATGTCGCCGACATCCTGCTGAACCGCGCCTCGGACCACGGTTTCGACCTGATCGTGATGGGCGCCTATGCCCACAGCCGCCTGCGCGACCTCGTCCTCGGCGGCGTGACGCGGCAGCTTTTGCGGCACATGACCGTGCCGCTCTTCACCGCGCACTGAGCGGCCGGCGGCGCGGATCCAGGGCGACCTGCAGGCCGTCGCCCAGCAGGTTCAGCGAGGCGACGGCGAGCAGGATGGCGATGCCGGGGAAGAGCGCGAGGTGCGGCGCCTCCCACAGCAGGTCCTGCGCCCCTGCCAGCATGCGCCCCCAGGAGGGCGTCGAGGGATCGAGCCCGAGGCCGAGGAACGAAAGCACCGATTCGAAGAGGATGATCTGTCCGGCCGACAGCGTGGTGGCAACCAGGATCGGCGCGGCGATGTTGGGCAGCACGTGGCGCCTGAGGATGCGGCCCGGTGTCGCCCCCATGGCCTTGGCGGCGCGTACGTAGTCCTGCGCCAGGGCCTGGAGCGTGGCGGCGCGCACGAGGCGCGCCGTCGTCGTCCAGCCGACCAGCACGATGACGAAGACCAGGCGCAGCAGCTTGGTGGCGTCGCTCTGCGCCGCCGCCGCGTCGAGCCCCAGCTTGGTCAGGTCCACGGCCGAGAGCACGATCAGCAGCGGCAGCAGCGGCAGGGCGATGACCGCGTCGGTGCTGCGCATCAGCAGCGTGTCGATCCAGCCGCCGCGTTCGCCCGCCAGCAGGCCGACCAGGGTGCCCAGCGCCGCCGCGCCGAGCGCCGCCAGCAGCGCCACCCCGAGCGAGATGCGCCCGCCCTCCAGCAGGCGAAGGCCGAGGTCGCGGCCCAGCTCGTCGGTGCCCAGCCAGTGCTCGGGCGAGGGCGGCAGCTTGGCGCCCAGCAGGTCGACCTGGCTCATGTCGAAGCCGAGCCAGCCGGCGATCGGGCCGGCGGCCAGTCCGGCGCCGGCGACGACGATCAGGAAGAGCAGGGCGGCGCTCGCCGCCGGCTGGCGCAGCAGGCGCCGCAGCAGGCCGGGCTGCCCCCGCCTCATGACAGCTTGATGCGCGGGTCGAGCCGCGCGTAGGCGAGGTCGGCCAACAGGTTGCCGGCCAGCGTCGCCGCCGTCGCCGTCAACAGTCCGACCAGTGCCAGGTTGTAGTCGTTGCCCATGATGGCGTCGTAGAGCACGCGCCCCATGCCGAGCTGGCGGAACAGGATCTCGGTCACCAGCGCACCGGAGAAGAGCGCGCCGACGCTGAGGCCGACCAGCGTGACCAGCGGCAGGCTGGCGGCCGGCAGCACGTGGCGCCACAGCATCCGGCGGCGCGGCACGCCCTTGGCGCGCGCCGTGCGCACCCAGTCCTGCGTCATGGCCTCGCCGGCCGCGGCGCGCATGAAGCGCAGGAAGTGCCCCAGGCTGCCCAGCGCCAGCGTGGTCACCGGCAGCGCCAGGGCTGCCAGCGTGCCGCCGAGGGTGCCGTCGCCGCCGCCGCCGGCCGGCAGCCAGCGCAGCTCCACTGCGAAGAGGAAGATCAGCAGCAGCGCCAGCCAGAAGGTCGGGACCGAGAGACTGAGCAACGCCAGGATCTCGGCAATGCGGTCGGCGAGGCCGCGCGGCTTCGCCGCCGCCAGCAGGCCGAGCGGCACCGCGAGGCCCAGCGCCAGCAGCAATGCCGGAAGCAGCAATTGCAGCGTGTTCAGCAACGCGCCGCCCAGGATCTCAAGCGCCGGCCGGCTGAAGGAGCGCGACCAGCCGAAGTCGCCGGTCAGCGCCTGCCCGGCCCAGGCCAGGTAGCGGTCGATGAGCGGCTGGTCGAGGCCATAGAGCGCGCGCAGGCGCGCGGCGTCGGCGGCGGTCAGGGTCGGATTGCCGGCGATCAGCAGGTCGAGGGGGTCGCCCGGCATCAGTCCGATCAGCACGAAGACCACCAGCGACATGATCGCCAGGACCACCAGGCTGCCGGTCAGCCGCCGGATCAGGAAGGCGAGCAAGGCCCGCGCCCGCCGGTCAGTTGTCCACCGTCCAGTCCTCGATCCACAGCGTCGTGGGACCCAGGTGGCCGGTGGGCGTGAGGCCGTGCAGCCACTTCGGCAGCACGTAGGAATTGGCGCGCCAGTAGAGCGGCAGGGCCGGCAGGTCGGTCATGTAGATCCGCTGCAACTCGGCCCAGAGCGGCTTCCGCTTTTCGGGGTCGAGCTCGCGCTCGATGGCGTCGATCACGCCGTCCATGTCGGGGTTGGCGTAGCCGGTGAAGTTCTGTCCTGACCAGCCGTTCTCGGCGGTCGGAATCTCGTCCGAGTGCAGCAGCGTCCGATTGGTCGATTCCGGCGCGGCGATCCAGCCGAAGAGGGCGAGGTCGCCGTACTTGCGCTCGCGCAGCGTCGCGCCGAACAGCGTGCGGGCCGGCTGGTTGTCGATCCGCGCCTCGATGCCCACGGCCTTCCACTGTGCCTGCAGCACCTGCTCGACCAGCTCGCGCGTCTTGTCGCCCGCCGTGGTCATGATCGAGACGGTCAGGCGCTTGCCGTCCTTCACCCGGATGCCGTCGCCGCCGGGGACCCACCCGGCAGCGTCCAGCAGCGCCTTGGCCTGGGCCGGATCGTAGGGATAGGCCGGCAGGTCGCTGGTCAGGTTCGGGTCCAGCGGCGAGATCGGCGAGGTCGCCACCGGCTGCTTGCCGCCGAACAGCTTGTCGCTGAGTGCCTGGCGGTCGATGGCGAAGAGCAGCGCCTGGCGCACCGCGCGGTCGGCGACGGCACCCTGCGTCAGGTTGACGTCCATGTGCTCGTAGAACAGGCCGGCCTTGAAGATCACCTGGTAGTCGTCGCCGTGGCGCTTCTCGAAGGCGAGGGCCTGATCGATCTGCAGGCCCAGTTCGCCGGCGATCATGTCGATCGCGCCGGACAGCAGGTTGGCCTCCAGCGTCGAGGTGCTGGAGACGGTGATGACGCGGATGCGGTCGAAGACCGGCTGCTTGCCATACCAGCTGGGGTTGCGCTCCAGCACCACCTCGCTGCCCGGGGTCACCCGGGTGATGCGATAGGGTCCGAAATAGAGTCCCGGGTTGGTCGGGTCGGCGTCGAAGGCGGTGCGGTTGCGCCAGTTCGCCGGGTCGGCCTCGAAGATCGGCTTCTCCACGTGCGCCGGCAGCAGCTCCGTGCCGAACGCGCTATAGTCGAAGGTCACGCGGTCGACGTGCAGCACCACGGTCTTGGGGTCGATCACGTCGATCGAGAGGATGCGGCGGAAGGCTTCGCCGCTGACTACGCCGGACAGCGGATGGCGCCCGACCTCCCAGGTGAAGACCAGGTCCTCGGCGGTCACCGGCACGCCATCCGACCAGGTCGCGCCGGGCTGCAGCTGATAGGTGATGGCCATGCCCTCCTTGCCGTCCGGCAGGGCCTCGCGCTTCGCCAGCCCGTTCTCCAGCGTCGGCAGGGTGACGCAGAGGCCGCAGACCAGGGTCCAGTCGGGGTCGTAGAGCGTCACCGGACGGCGGGTCATGCCGTCCAGGATGCTGAGCGCGACGCTGGGATCGGTCAGGGGGTTGAGCGTCGTCGGATACTGGCTGACGCCGATCTTCAGCTCGCGCGCCGCCGCCGGCAGGGCCGCCAGCAGCAGGGCCAAGGTGAGAAGCAGTCGCGCCATCCGCCGGATCCTCCTTGTACGTCCCGCGCCCCGAGGCTAGGGGTGCGCAGCGCATTGCAGCAAGCGGATAAGCTGGCTGGACAGCCCGGCGGCCGCCCGGCAGGGTCGCGCCATGCAAGCGTCATCGACCCCAGGACCCGATCTCGACCCGCTGCGCGCGCGCAGCGGTTTCGCCGACCTCGTCGACTACCGCCTGACGCGCTGGCAGTCGGACGAGGCGGAGGTGCAGGTTACCATCGGGCCGCAGCACCTGAACCGTTCGGGCGTGCTGCACGGTGGTGTGCTCTGCACGATCCTGGACGCCGCCTGCGGCTATGCCGGCTGCTTCCTCGACATCCCGGGGCGGCGGCGGCGCGCCTTCACGCTGTCGCTCAACACGCAGTTCATCGCCACCGCCGCGGTCGGCGCGCGGCTCACCTGCGTGGCCCGCCGCACCGGCGGCGGACGCTCGGTCTTCTTCGCCGCGGCGGAGGTCCGCGATCAGGCGGGCACCCTGGTCGCCCGCGCCGATGGCGTCTTCAAGTATCGCGGCCGCAGCGGCGAGCCGGAAGGCGAGCCGGCCATCTGATCGCGGGCGTGTTGATTGCAGCCGGCTGGGCGGCATACTAAGGCAATCGGGAAGCCTGCTGGCGGGCGGGCCGAATCCAGGTCGATGACCACGGTCATGCGGGTTGCACGGCGATGAGCCAACGTGCCTCCATCCTGTCACGTATCTGGCCGGGCCTGCGGCTGTCCGCTGCCGGGCGAATCGCGGTGATCTATGTGGCGCTTGCCGCCGTGTGGATCGTTGCCAGCGACCGCGTGCTCCTGTGGCTTCTGTCCGGCAGCCCGGAAGCCCTCTCCATCAACCAGACCTTCAAGGGCCTCGCGTTCGTCGCGATCAGCGCCTTGTTGATCTACGTCCTCGTCCGGCGGGCGACCCGCCGGCAGCGGCGCGTCGAGGACGCCCTGATGCGCAGCGCGTGGCGTTTCGACCTGATCGCCCAGGAGATCGAGGGCTACTCGATCTTTCTGGTCGACGTCGAAGGCCGGGTGGTGAGCTGGAACCGCGGTGCCGTGAAGATTACCGGCTACCGCGCGGAGGAGATGATCGGCCAGCAGCTCGACCGGCTCTACCTGCAGGAGGACCGTCGCGCGGAACTGCCGGGCCGGCTGCTGCAACGGGCCGCCGAGGAGGGGCACGTCTTCGCCCGCGGCTGGCGCATTGCCAAGGATGGCAGGCGCTATCTGGCCGAGATCGTCATGACCGCGGTCCATGACGCGCAGGGCCGCCTGGAAGGCTTCGTCAACTTCGCCCGTGACGTCACCGACGAGCAGGCCCTCGCCGACAAGCTGCAGCACGCGCAGGACCGCCTGGCGCTGGGACTGCGCTCCGGCAACATCGGGCTGTGGGACTGGGACATCCTGACGGACCAGCTCCATGTCTCGCCGGAATGGAAGCAGCAGCTCGGCTTTGCCGACACCGAGCTGAACGCGACCAGCGCGCTGTTCTACCAGCTGCTTCACCCCGACGACGCCGGCCGGGTTCAGGCGCTGCAGGACGCGGCGCTGCGAGATCCGCAGATCCGCTACGACCTCGAGATCCGGTTGCGGCACAAGGATGGCAGTTGGCGCTGGATTCATAGCCGCGGCCAGGTCCTGCGCGACGACGATGGGCGCCCGATCCGCATGATTGGTGTGCACTCCGACGTCACCCAGCGGCGCGAGACCGAGGCGCAGCTGCGCCAGGCGCTGCGCATGGAGGCGATCGGCCAGCTGACCGGCGGCGTGGCGCACGATTTCAACAACCTGCTGACCGTCGTGCTGGGCAACGCCGAGTTGCTGCGCGACCGGGTCGAGGCGGACGCCACGGCACGCCAGCTCGCCGAAACGACGCTGTCCGCGGCCGAGCGCGGCGCCGCTTTGACGCGCCGCCTCTTGGCTTTCGCCCGCCGGGAAACGCTGGCCCCCGAACGGGTCAATCCCAATCGCCTGGTCTCCGGCGTGCTGCCGCTGCTGGTCAGCACCCTTGGCGAGGACATCGAGATCGCGACCGACCTGGGCGCCGAGCTTTGGGACGTCCTGGTCGATCCGCACCAGCTCGAGAACTCGCTCATCAATCTGGTGGTCAACGCGCGCGATGCGCTGCCCGATGGCGGGCACGTCGTGATCGCCACCCGCAAGCGCGTCGTCGCGGCCGGCTCGCGCGCGTCCGAGCAGACGAATCCAGGCGACTACGTGGAGATCCTGGTCGTCGACGACGGCAACGGCATGCCGCCTGACGTGGTGGAGCGCGCGTTCGAACCCTTCTTTACCACCAAGGACGTCGGCAAGGGATCCGGACTGGGTCTCTCCATGGTGTACGGCTTTGTCCGCCAGTCCGGCGGGCTGGTGGAGATCGAAAGCCGCGTCGGCCAGGGCACGACGGTTCGGATCCTGCTGCCGCGCGCTCAGCCTGTCGACGCGTCCGCCGCACGCGGCGGCCCGGCGCTGAATGCCCTGGCCGGCCGGGGCGAGCGCGTGCTGGTGGTCGAGGATGACGAGCCGGTGCGGCGCCTGATGGCCGGACTGCTGCGTGACATGAACTACAAGGTCCTCGAGGCGGGCGACGGGCCGCAGGCGCTGGAGGTCGCCGACAAGGTGC
This sequence comes from Pseudomonadota bacterium, assembly GCA_029781795.1. Lineage (GTDB taxonomy): Bacteria > Pseudomonadota > Alphaproteobacteria > Kiloniellales > JACOMY01 > JAKOWB01. Next base: position 60,008 of record JAKOWB010000194.1, read on the forward strand.
CTGACCTGGATCTGCTGGTGACCGACATGGTGATGCCCGGCGGCATGAACGGCGTCGCGCTGGCCAGCCGGCTGCGCGGCCAGCATCCGAATCTGCCGGTGCTCTATGTCTCGGGCTACAGCGACCGGCCGCTGCCAGGCGCGAAGGTCGATTCGACAGAGCCCCACGCGGACGGCACCGGGCCGGTCGATCGCCATCTCGGCAAGCCCTTCAACCGCCGTGCGCTGGCACGCGCGGTGCGCCAGACGCTGGAGGCCTCCCGGGTCGCCGCCTAGCGGCCCTCGAACCGCGGCGCGCGCTTCTCCAGAAAGGCGCGGATGCCCTCGGCATAGTCGGCGCTGTCGCAGAGCGCGAAGGGGGCGGCCCACTCGGCGCGGTCGAAGGGGCGGGGATCGGCGGCGCGCCGGGTGAATGCGCGGTGGTAGCGGTGCACCAGCGGCGCGCCGGCGGCAATACGGCCGGCCACGGCATAGGCCTCGGCTTCGACCGCCTCGTCCGGCAGCACGCGCGTCACCAGGCCCTTCTGCAAGGCTTCCTCGGCGCCGTAGATGCGGCCCTCCAGCAGCAGCTCCAGCGCCGTGGAGCGGCCGCAGAGCTCGACCAGCGGGCGGAGGGCGGAGGTCGGCAGGCCGTTGCCGATGCGGGCGATGGGAATGCCGAGCCGCGCGCCGGCGCCGGCGATGCGCAGGTCGCACTGCAGCGCGATTTCCAGCCCGCCGCCGACACAGTCGCCCTGCACCAGGGCGACCGTCGGGTGCGGGCTGTCGCGCAGTGCCTCGCTGGCCCGCTCCATCACCGCGGCATAGGCCTCGGCCTGGGCGGCGGAGTTGCGCTTCTCCACGACCTCGGCGATGTCGGCGCCGGCGCCGAAGGCACCGCGGCCGTCGGCCGCCGCCGCGCCGCGCACCACCAGGCAGCGCAACGCGGTGTCGCGGTTCACCTCGGCCAGCGCGTCGCCCAGCGCCTGCCACATGGCGAGGCTCATGGCGTTCATGCGCTCTGGCCGGTTCAGCAGGACGGTTGCGACCGCGCCGTCGCGACTGATCTTGACGAGTTCGCTCATGCCGGTGGCTCCTGGTCGATGACGGCGCGCAGGGCGCGGGCGGCGGCGGCCGGGTCGGCGGCGCCGGCGATGGCGGAAACCACGGCGAGGCCCTGCACGCCGGCGGCCATGACGGCGGCGGCGTTGGCCAGCTTGATGCCGCCGATGGCGACCGCCGGCAGCTTCGGCACCTTGCGCCTGAGGGCGGCCAGCCCCTCGACGCCCAGCGGCGTGCCGGCATCGCCCTTGGTCGGGGTGGCGAAGACCGGGCCCAGGCCGACATAGTCGACCAGCGCCGGGTCGGCGCTCGCCGCCTCGGCCGCGCTGCCGACCGACAGGCCGAGGATGCGCTCCAGCGGCAGGCACTCGCGCACCCGGGCCGGCGACTGGTCGTCCTGCCCGACGTGCAGTCCCTCGGCGCCGCTGGCGAGCGTGGCCTCCAGGTTGTCGTTGACGATCAGCGGCACGCCCAGCGGCCGGAGCAGCGTGATCAGCGCGCGCGCCAGCTCGGTGACATGACGGGTGTCCGCGCCCTTCTCGCGCAGCTGCACGACGGTGACCCCGCCGGCCACAGCTTCGGCGGCGACGTCGAGGGGCGAGCGCCCGCCGCAGTCTGCGCTGCCGAGTACGAGATAGAGGCGAAGATCGAAGGTCGGTCTGGTCATTGCAGCCTCAGTCGGCCCACGAGGCCGGCCTTGTCCAGACCGGCAAGGCGGTCGAGAAAGCGGACGCGGAAGCTGCCGGGCCCGTCGGCGTCGCGCGCCGCCAGCTCGCCGGCGACGCCGTAGATGGCGAGCGCGTGCAGCGTGCCCTCGAAGGCCTCGCCCGTCACCGCGACGCAGGCGCCGACCAGGGCGGTGAGGGCGCATCCCGTGGCGGTGACGCGCCCCATCAAGGCGTGGCCATTGTCGACCGCGGCGAGCTGCGTGCCGTCGGTCACATAGTCGACCGCGCCGGTCACCGCGACCACGCCGCCGGTCTTCCTCGCCAGGTCGCGGGCGGCGTCCAGCGCCTCGACCGACGCATTGGCGCTGTCGACTCCGCGTGCCGCGCTCTTGCCCATCAGCGCCAGGATCTCCGAGCCGTTGCCGCGCACCACGGCCGGCTTCTTCTTCACCAGTGCCTTCAGCACCTCGTTGCGGTAGGGGGTGGCGCCGGCGCCGACGGGATCGAGGATCCAGGGCTTGTCCAGCTTGCGCGCCCGGTCGATGGCCAGGTGCATGGCCTCGACCCAGGCGGGGTCGAGCGTGCCGATGTTGACGGTGAGGGCGCCGGCGATGGCCACCATGTCGGCCACCTCCTCGCGCGCGTGCGCCATGACCGGCGAGGCGCCGACCGCCAGCAGCACGTTGGCGGCCAGATCCATGGCGACGAAATTGACGATATTGTGCACCAGCGGGGATTCGGCGCGCAGCGCCAGTACGGTCCGCCAAACCGCTTCGCCGGACTTCATGATCCGACCCCCTGCGTCGTTCCTGCCGCCGGGCGTTGCCAAGCCCGCGGCTACCTCCTAAGACAGCCCCCGCCACATGGCAACCGACTCTGATCGCCGCGAGAGGACCCGCATGTCATCCCCGGAGCGCCCCGTCAGCGAGACCGCCCGTCAGACCGCCCGCATCCTGATGGAGATCGAGGCGATCCTGTTCCGCCCGGACGATCCCTTCATCTTCACCTCGGGCCGGGCCAGCCCGGTCTATGTCGACTGCCGCAAGATCATCGGCTTCCCGCGCGCCCGCGCCGCGCTGATGGACCTTGGTGTCGACCTGGTGAAGCGCCACGCCGGCTACGAGGTCTTCGACGTGATCGCCGGCGGCGAGACCGCTGGCATCCCCTTCGCCGCCTGGATGGCCGAGCGCTTCGGCCTGCCCATGACCTATATCCGCAAGAAGCCCAAGGGCTTCGGCCGCAATGCCCAGATCGAGGGCAACTTCCGCGAGGGCGACCGCTTCCTGCTGGTCGAGGACCTGGCGACCGACGGCGGCTCCAAGCTCAACTTCATCGACGCCATCAGGGCTGCCGGCGCCCAGGTGGCGCACGCCTTCGTCATCTTCCACTACGGCATCTTTCCGCAGTCGGTGGCCAAGCTGGCCGAGCGCGGTGTGACGCTGCACGCCCTCGCCACCTGGTGGGACGCGCTGGCGGTGGCCGGCGAGCAGGGCTATCTCGACGCCAAGGGCATGGACGAGGTGCGTGGCTTCCTGGTCAACCCCGACGCCTGGTCAGCGGCGCACGGCGGCAAGACCTCGGCCGACATCGGCTGAACAGGCCGACCGGGCCGCGGGATCCACGGCGGCGCCCGGCAGCGCCTGCCCGCGGCCGGCATGCCCGGCACGCCGGCATGGGAGAGTTGCGTTCCGCGACGAGACCTGAGCCTTGCCCGCCGCCGCGCAGCCGCTAGCGTCTCGCGGTCCAGCCAGCGGAATCCCATGGCCTTCTCCACGACCCTCGGCAGCCGGCGGCCGCCCTTCACCTGGCACGGCTTCCTGGCCGGCCTGCGCGGCTCGTCGGTCATCATGCCGACCGTCGTCTTCTATGGCCTCGCCTTCGGCGTGCTGGCCAGCAACGCCGGGCTGTCGGAGCTGGAATCGCTGCTGTTCAGCGCGCTGGTGAATGCGGGCGGCGCGCAGATGGCCTCGCTGCAGGCCTGGGGCGAGCCGGTGCCGCTGCTGGCCGTGGTGCTGACCACGGCGGCGATGAATGCGCGCTACCTGCTGCTGGGCGCGGCACTCAGGCCCTGGTGGCAGGGCCTGCCGGGCTGGCAGAGCTATGGCTCGCTCTTCGTGCTGGGCGACGGCAACTGGGCGCTGGCCCTGCGCGAACGCAGCGCCGGGCGCGACGATGCCGCCTTCCTGGTCGGCGTCGGCGCCGTCGCCTGGGTCGGCTGGGCCAGCTCGACGCTGGCCGGCCACCTGCTGGGCGGCCTGCTGGGCGATCCCGCGCGCTTCGGCCTCGACTTCATGCTGGGTGCCTTCTTCGCCGCGCTGGCGGTCGGCTTCTTCCGCAGCCGCGCCAGCGCGCTGCCGCTGGTGGTCGGCATCGCCGTCGCGATCCTGGTCGAGCGGCTGGTGCCGGGGCCCTGGTACATCCTGGCCGGTGCGACGGCGGGCGCCGTGGCGGGAGGGCTGGCGCATGGCACTAAGGCCTGAGGTGCTGGTGGCCATCCTGGCGATGGCGCTGGCCTCCTACCTTTGCCGCGCCGGTGGCTTCTTCCTCATGCGCTTCGTGCCGATCACGCCGCGCGTCGAGGCGGCGCTGCGGGCCCTGCCGATCGCGCTGATGGGGGCGATCCTGGGGCCGGTGGCAAGCAACGGCGGCCCGGCGGAATGGGCCGGGCTTGCCATCGCCGTGCTGGGCATGAAGCTGCTGCGCAACGAGTTCCTGGCCGTGCTCGCCGCCCTCGCAGTGGTCGCGGCGGTGCGCGCGCTCTAGCCCGCGGCCAGACGCACTGCCAGGTCCGGCAGCGCCGCCATGTCCTCGATCAGCGCATCGCCGTGCAATGCGGCCGGCTCGCCATAGCCCCAGGCGACGATCACACAGGGCAGGCCGGCACTGCGCGCCGCCAGCAGGTCGTTCGCACCGTCGCCCACCATGACCGCGCCAGCGAACGGTGCACCCATCCGCTCCAGCGTGCGCGTGAGGTGCCGGCCATCGGGCTTGCGCTCCGGCCAGGTGTCGCCGCCGGCCACCGCGGAGAAAAAGGGTGCGAGTCCCAGTGCCTCCAGCACCATGCGGCTGTGCCGCTCGGTCTTGTTGGTGCAGACCGCGAGGCGCCAGCCGGCCTCGGCCAGGCGTGCCAGCGCGGCGACGACGCCGGGGAAGGGCCGCGTCTCGCGTGTCAGGTTCGCCTCGTAGACCGCGAGGAAGCGGGCGAGGCCGTCGGCCGGCACCGCTTGCCCGTGCGCCGCGAAGCCGCGCTCCAGCATCATCCTGGCGCCGTCGCCGACATAGCGGCGGCTGAGGTCCAGGCTGGCCGGCGGCAGCCCGGTCTCGGCCAGCACCCTGTTCAATGCCAGGGTCAGGTCCGGCAGGCTGTCGACCAGTGTGCCGTCGAGGTCGAAGAGCAGCGTGCCAGGTATGGGAGAGGGCGGCATCTCGGCGGGATTGGGACGCAATTGGGGCGGGACCCTTTGACTGACAGGCGGGTGGCGCGCCGCCTAGTCTAGGCGTGTCTTCGGCGGGGGGCGCGCCCCTGCCAATGACCGGTTCGCGGCCCGGGTGCAAGGGCGCCAAGGTCGCGGGTCCGGTCGCCCAGTCCCTGCCCGGGGGAACGGGCGGCGCCACAGGGCTGCCGCATTGGTCTGGCGACATGGGTGCCGGGCCCGCGCGGTGGCCGCCTGGCCGCGGAGCAAGCATCGCTCCCGGCGCCGCCCGGACCCGTGCTAGTCTATTCCTGTCGAGAGAGGGTGTTCCGATCGTGCGTCCCTGGCTTGCCTCGCTCCTCGCCCTGCTGCCCGCAACGCTGGCCAGCTTGCCCGCCAAGGCCGACTTCCTGGTCGGCGTCGTCGCCTACGAGCGCAAGGACTTCGCCACCGCCTACCGCGAGCTGAGCGACCCCAGGACGCGCAACGCGCCGGACGCGCAGTTCTATCTCGGCAACATGTACCTCTTCGGCCAGGGCGTCGCGAAGGACACGGCCAAGGGCATCGAGCTGCTGGAGCAGGCGGCCGCCGGCGACGTGCTGGACGCCGTCACCATGCTCGCCCAGGCCTACGAGTTCGGCATGGGCGTGCCGAAGGACAAGGCCAGGGCCCTGGCCTATTGGGAACAGGCGGCGAGCCTCGGCTACGTCAAGGCGCAGGTCGAGATGGGCCTGCGCTACGAGTCGGGCGAAGTGACCGGCACGCCCGATTATGTCACCGCGGCCAAGTGGTACGGCCAGGCCCTGGCCGCCAACGATGCTTCGGCCATGACCTACCTTGGCAGCCTCTACGAGCGCGGCCTCGGCGTGCCGCAGGACCTGGCGCGGGCCGAGGAGCTCTACCGCCAGGCCGTCGGCAAGGGCTACAGCCTCGCCATGAACAAGCTGGCGCTGATGATCGCCGCCGAGGGGGGCGACCTGGACGAGGCGCGGCAGCTGGCCGAGACCGCCATCGCCCGCGACGGCCAGCCGGTCTTTCACGACACGCTGGGCCGCATCCTGACCCTGCAGGGCGATATCGCCGGTGCCGAGGAGGCCTATCGTGCCGCGGCGAAGAAGAGCCCGCTCTACCTGGCGCCGCGCGAGGCGCTCGGCGATCTCTACTGGTCGCAGGGCCGCCGGCTCGACGCCCAGGCGGCCTGGAAGCAGGCGCTGGGCGTGGCGCGCGACGCCGACGACAAGGCCCGGCTGCAGAAGAAGCTGCAGCAGGCGACCTTCTGAGCGGCGGTACCCGTAACAATCGCTCACATTTTTTGAGTTTGTGACTACGGTGTCCCTGTGGCACCTGGACTCCCGTTCATCCGGGGATTCCGCAAGGTGTCGACTGCTCCACTCGCCGTGATCGTGCTGGCCGCCGGCCAGGGGACGCGCATGAAGTCCGCGCTGCCCAAGGTGCTGCACCCCGTCGCCGGCCGGCCCATGATCAACCATGTACTCGCCGCGGCCGAGGCGCTGGACCCCGCGCGCATCGTCGTCGTGGCGGCGCCGGGCATGGAGAGCGTCGCCGCGGCCGTCGCGCCGCATGCGACCGCCATCCAGGAGAAGCCGCTCGGCACGGCGCACGCCGTGCTCGCCGCGCGCGCTGCGCTGAAGGCCGAGCTGGCCGCCGGCGCCGACGTGCTGGTGCTCTATGGCGACGGGCCGCTGATCTCGCCCGAGACGCTCGGCGCCATGCTGGCCGAGCGCCGCAGACCTGGCGGCCCCGCCTTCGTCTGGCTCGGCGTGCGCCCGCCCGATCCCACCGGCTACGGCCGTCTGGTGATGCAGGACGGTCGCCTTGTCCGCATCGTCGAGGAGAAGGACGCGAGCGCGGAAGAGCGCGCCGTTGCCCTGGTCTGGGGCGGCCTGGTGGCCGGCGCCGGCCCGGCACTGTTCGAGCTGGCGGCGAAGATCGACGACAACAACGCCAAGCGCGAGTTCTACCTGACCTCGCTGGTCGGCATCGGCAACGCCGCGGGCGCGCCCTCGGGCGTGGTCGAGACCGCCTTCGACGAGGTGCGCGGCGTCAATTCGCGGCAGGAGCTGGCGGAGGCCGAGGCCATCCTGCAGCAGCGCCTGCGCCGCCGGGCCATGGCCGAGGGCGCGACCCTGGTGGCGCCCGAGACGGTGTTCCTGTCGTGGGACACGGCGCTGGGACGTGACGTGACCATCGAGCCGCATGTGGTCTTCGGGCCCGGCGTCACGGTGGAGGATGGCGTGGAGATCCGCGCCTTCTGCCACCTCACCGGCGTCACCATCCGCTCCGGCGCGCAGGTCGGTCCCTTCGCGCGCCTGCGCCCCGGCAGCGAGGTGGGCGCGGGCGCGCACGTCGGCAACTTCGTCGAACTGAAGGCAACGCTGCTCGGCGCCGGGGCCAAGGCCAACCACCTGGCCTATGTCGGCGATGCCAGCGTCGGGGCGGGCGCCAACATCGGCGCCGGCACCATTACCGCGAACTACGACGGCGTGATGAAGCACCGCACGGAGATCGGCCCCAATGTAGCCATCGGCTCCAACACGGTCCTGGTGGCGCCGGTGACGGTGGGCGAGGGCGCGGTGGTCGGCGCCGGCTCCACCATCACGCAATCCGTCCCCGCCGATGCCATCGTGGCGACACGCGCGCCCATGACCGTCACCGAGCGGTCGGCCGCGCGCTACAAGGCGCGGCTGAAGGCGATCAAGGCTGAGAAGGAGCGCAAGTAGATGTGCGGCATCATCGGCATACTGGGCAAGGCCGACGCGGCCCCGCTGCTGCTCGACGGCCTGCAGCGCCTGGCCTATCGCGGCTATGACTCGGCCGGTGTCGCGACGCTGGTGAACGGCCACATCGACCGCCGCCGCGCCGAGGGCAAGCTCGGCAACCTCGCCGACCTGCTGCAGCGCCGGCCGCTTGCCGGTACGGTCGGCATCGGTCACACCCGCTGGGCGACGCACGGCCGCCCGACCGAGGCCAACGCCCATCCCCACGCCAACCAGCGCGTCGCCCTGGTGCACAACGGCATCATCGAGAACCACCAGGAGCTGCGGACCGAGCTGGAGGCCGCTGGCGTCCAGTTCGAGAGCGAGACCGACACCGAGACGGTGCTGCACCTCGTCACCCACTACCTCGAGCAGCAGATGACGCCGCAGCAGGCGGTGGCGGCGACGCTGCACCGGCTGGAGGGCGCCTTCGCGCTCGCCATGATCTTCGCCGGCCGCCACGACCTGATGATCGGCGCGCGGCGCGGCAGCCCGCTGGCCGTCGGCTTCGGCGCGGGCGAGATGTACCTCGGCTCCGACGCGCTGGCGCTGGCGCCGCTCACCCAGCGCATCTGCTACCTGGAGGAGGGCGACTGGGCGGTGCTGACCGCCGGCGGCGCCGAGATCCGCGATGCCGAGGACAGGGTGGTCGAGCGCCCGGTGGTGCTGACCGCGGTCTCCGGCGCGATGATCGGCAAGGGCGAGTTCCGCCACTTCATGCAGAAGGAGATCTTCGAGCAGCCGGGCGTCATCGGCGACACGCTGGCGCAGCTCGTGCATCCCCTGACGCGGCAGGTGACCCTGCCGGACCTCGGCGTCGACTGGCCCAATCTGCCGCGCCTCACCGTCTCGGCCTGCGGCACCGCCTTCCTCGCCGGGCTCACCGCCAAGTACTGGTTCGAGCAGCAGGCCCGCCTGCCGGTCGAGGTCGACATCGCCAGCGAGTTCCGCTACCGCGAGGCGCCGCTGCCCCAGGGCGGCGCTGCGCTCTTCATCTCGCAATCCGGCGAGACCATCGACACCCTGGCGGCGCTGCGCTATGCGCGCAGCCAGGGCCAGCGCATCCTCTCGGTGGTGAACGTGCCGGAGAGCGCGATCGCGCGCGAGAGCGACGCGGTGCTGCCGACCCTGGCGGGGCCGGAGATCGGCGTCGCCTCGACCAAGGCCTTCACCACCCAGCTCACCGTGCTCGCCTGCCTCGCCCTCGCCGCCGCGCGCGCGCGCGGCACGCTGGACGAGGCGCAGGTGGCGGCGCTCTCCGCCGCGCTGCTGGAGGTGCCGGCGCGCGCCGCCGAGGTGCTGCAGCACGACGAGAAGATCCGCGCCATCGCGCTCGAGGTCGCCGAGGCGCGCGACGTGCTCTACCTGGCGCGCGGCAACCTCTATCCCCTGGCGCTGGAAGGCGCGCTGAAGCTGAAGGAGATCAGCTACATCCACGCCGAGGGCTATGCTGCCGGCGAGATGAAGCACGGGCCCATCGCGCTGATCGACGAGGCCGTGCCCATCGTGGTCTGTGCCCCCTCCGGCCCGCTGTTCGACAAGACGGCGTCGAACATCGAGGAGGTGGTGGCGCGCGGCGGCAAGGTGATCCTGCTCAGCGACGCCGCCGGCGTGAAGCGCCTGGGCAAGCGGGTGCGCCACGCGGTCGAACTGCCGGCGGTCGATCCCTACGTCGCGCCGCTGCTCTATGCCATCCCGGTCCAACTCCTGGCCTATCACGCCGCGGTCGCCAAGGGCACCGACGTCGACCAGCCGCGCAACCTGGCGAAGAGCGTGACGGTGGAGTGACCGCCCCCCTGCTCATCGGCATGGACTCCAGCGTCTATGTCCGCATCGCGCGGCTGGCGGCGCTGGAGAAGGGCGTGGCGCTGGAGCGCCAGCACCTCGACCCCTTCCTGCCGGGCGGGCCGCCGGACTGGTTCCTGGCGCTCAATCCCGCGGGCAAGATCCCGGTGCTGCGGCACGGCGACTTCGTGCTGACCGAGACCCAGGCGATCACCGCCTACCTCGACGAGGCCTTTTCCGGTCCGCCGCTGCAACCCACCGAGCCCGCAGCGCGGGCGCGCCTGCGCCAGATCCAGGGCATCGTCGACGCCTATGCCTACCGGCCGATGGTCTGGGGCCTCTACGTCGCCCTGAGCGAAGGCAGTGCGAAGCCGGAGGAGGTCGCGCGCGCGACGGCGGAGACGCGCCGCGCGCTCGGTCTGCTGGCGCGCCTGGCCTCCGCGCCCTGGTTGCTGGGCGGGGCCGTCAGCCTGGCCGACTGCCACCTGGCGCCGGTGATCCAGTACCTGACGGCGGTGCCGCCGGGGCGCGCCCTGCTGGACGAGGTCCCGCCGCTCGCCGCCTGGTTCCGGCGCTGCCGCGCGCGCGCCGGCTGGGCGGCCGTGCTGGACGCCGTCGGTCCGGAGGGCGGTCGCGACCGGGCGCGCTGATGGCGTCTTTGACCGGCGGGCGTGGCACTTGCGCCGTCCTCAGGCATAGTGCGCGCGGCCGTGGGGCGCTATCTGCTCGCTGCGTGTCGCCTAGGGAGCCTTCGTCCGCATGACCCAGCCCAAGACCCTGCTGCAACTCGCCGGCGTCGAGCCCAAGCCGCATCCGCTGGCGAGCAGCGCGCTGCTGCTCATCGACCTGCAGAACGAGTATCTCGACGGTCGGCTGCCCCTGCCCGGTGCGGCAGCGGCCCTTGCGGCGAGCCGCGCCCTGCTGGAGAAGGCGCGTGCCGCCGGGCGGCCGGTGATTCACGTCCGCCACGCCGGCAGGGTCGGCGGGCTCTTCGATCCCTCGACCAGGGCCTTTGCCATCGCCGACGCGGTGACGCCGCTCGCGGGCGAGATCGTCATCGACAAGTCGCTGCCCAACTGCTTTGCCGGGACTGGCCTGAAGGCGACGCTGGAGCGCTTGGGGATCAAGTCGCTGATCGTGGCCGGCTTCATGACCCACATGTGCGTCAGTTCGACCGTGCGGGCGGCGCTCGACCTCGGCTACGGCTGCACGCTGGCGGCCGATGCCAGCGGCACGCGCGACCTGCCGGACGGCGCTGGCGGCGTCGTGCCGGCCGACGCGCTGCACCGGGCCGAACTCGCCGCCCTCGCCGACCGCTTTGCCGTGGTGGTACCGGCGGCGGCGATCGGATAGTCGCCGCCGGCCGGTGCCGCCAGCCCTAGGGCCAGGGGTTGGCGACGGCGTAGACCTTGCCCAGGTAGGGCGCGTTCGCCGTGTCGTCGACCGCCATGACGTAGACCGTCTTGCCGTCGGCCGAGAAGGCCAGGTTCGGCGCGGCGGGCGAGGGCACCTCGAGCGTGCCGAGCAGCTTGCCCTCGGGGTCGACCACGACGATCTGCCCGGCCGAATAGTGGCCGATCCAGTAGTTGCCGTGCGCGTCGCGCTTGATGCCGTCGGGATAGGGCCCCCACTCGTGCGTGATGCCGAGGTCGGCGACGCGCAGGAAGAGCCGCCGGTCGGCCAGCGTGCCGTAGGGCTCTACCTCGAAGGAGATGACGCGCGCCGCCTCGCTCTCGTTCACCAGCAGGCGCTTGCCGTCGGCGCTGAGGGTGATGCCGTTGGCGTAGTGCAGGTCGTTGGCGGCCTCGACGATCACGCCCTCGGCGTTGATGTGGAAGACCTTGCCGACGATGGGACCGCTCTCCCAGGGGCCGGAAGCGGTGAACCAGGCGCCGCCCTCGCCGTCGGTGGTGATGTCGTTCGGCCCCTGCAGCGCGCCGCCGTTGCTGTCCTTGTCGTAGTTCGCCAAGGTCTGCCCGTCTTTCGACACGCGGGCGATGGTGCCGCTGTCGTAGCAGGTGACCAGGAAGTCGCCGCCCGGGAGCTGCAGCAGGGCCGAGGGGCCGCAGCCGTCCTGCTGCCAGAAGGTGGCGTTGGCCTGGCCGTCCCAGGTCATGATCGTGTGGCCGCCGTACTCGACGTAGTAGAGCGTGCCGTCGATGACCTCCGGCCCTTCCGGGAAGCGGGCCTGGTCGTTGATCACGGTCACCTCGGCCGCCGCGGCGGCGCCGGCCAGCACCAGGCCCAGCCCGGCGCCCAGAATCATTGCACGCATGGATTTACCTCCCCGCCTTCGAAACCCTTGAGGTGGTGAGGCTAGGTCGGGACCTATGGCCGGGTCTAGCCAAGGTCCGACCCTTGAAGCCAAACTCAAGCCAGCGCTAGTCTGAAGTCTGTTGGAAAACTGTCCAACGCCACGGGAGGCACAAAACCATGAAGGACTTCGTACGTGACCTGAAGACAGGCCGTATCAGCCGACGCGAAGCCAACCGGAAGCTGGCGACGCTCGGCCTCGGCCTGGTCACCCTGCCGATGATCCGCAAACCGGCCAAGGCGGCCGGCGAGAACGACATCATCTACTTCACCTGGGAAGGCTACGAGATCCCGGAGCTGCAGCCGGCCTATGTCGAGAAGTACGGCGCCACCGCCCCGAACGCGATCTTCGCGTCGGAGGAGGAGGCGCTGCAGAAGCTGCGCGCCGGCTTCGAGGCGACGGTGGCCCACCCCTGTACCTACTCGCTGTCGCGCTGGCGCGAGGCCGGCGTGATCCAGCCGCTGGATACCAGCCGCCTGGTGCACTACGAGGACCTCTTCCACGGCCTGCGCACGCTGCCGGGCGCGCAGATGGACGGCAAGACCTGGTTCGTGCCCTTCGACTGGGGCAACTCCTCGGTGATCTACCGCACCGACATGACCGAGGGCATGGAAGAGTCCTGGGGCATGCTCTACGACGACCGCCTGGCCGGCAAGATCGGCATGTCGAGCGATCCGGAGACCGTGGTCGAGGTCGCAGCCCTGGTGCTGGGCCATCGCAACCTCTTCTCGCTGACCGACGCGCAGCTCGCCGAGGTGAAGCCGCTGATGGTGAAGCAGAAGAAGCTGCTGCGCTTCTACTGGGACAGCCAGACGACGATGGAGCAGGCCATGGCGGCCGGCGAGGTCGCGGCGGCCTATGCCTGGAACTCCAGCTACCTCAACCTGAAGAACCAGGGCATCCCGGTCGCCTTCGCCAACCCGAAGGAGGGCATCTTCACCTGGTGCTGCGGCCTGACGCTGCTGAACCCGGCGATCGGCAACCTCGATGCCGCCTATGACCTGATGAATGCCATGACGGCGCCGGAGGCCGGCAAGTACCTGATCGAGGCCTACAGCTACGGCCACTCGAACAAGAAGTCCTTCGAGATCTCCGACCCGGCGGCGGTCGACGCCCTTGGCATGCGGAACCCCGAGGAGCTCTTCACCACCGGCATCTTCTTCGAGCCGCTGCCGAACGAGTACTCGGTCAAGTACACCGAGCTCTTCACCGAGATCCAGGCCGGCTGACCACCGCGCCAGGTAGGGAAGAAAGAAGGGGCGGGACCCGCGGGTCCCGCCCCTTCGTCGTTTCGGCGGCCCTCGCTCAGAAGGGGATGGTCAGCGTCAGCTTGGCCTGGCCGATCCAGGCGCTCTCGAAGTCGACGCTGGTACGCACAGTTGGAAGAGTCAGCGGATCCAGGGTATTGGGCGTTTCCAGCGTCGGCGCGGCGCTGAGATAGGTGCCCGTGACGCCAAGGGCCAGGGTGATGCCGCCGGCGAAGCGATAGGCGGCATCGACGCCGAGGTCGGCCTTCACGGCCAGCGTGCTGTCGCTGTCGCTTTCGTCAGAAAGCAGGATCGGAGAGCCGGCGAAAAGCCACGCCTGTGCGGTGTGATCCAGATGCGCGCTGGCCCGCATCAAGGCGACGGCGCCGGTGACGCCGAGGCTCCAGCGTTCGCCGACGGCCCACTCGGCCTCCAGGCCGGCCTCGCCGCCGATGTAGCGGCCCGTGATGTCGTCCTTCTGCCTGCTCCAGAGCTGGCTGGGTATCGGGAAGTCCACCGTGTAGTCGACCGTGCCGAGCTGATCGAGGGCACCGCCGACGACGCCGATGAAGGGCGAGAAACGCGCGTCCGGGCCGCCGTAGTCGAGGTAGGCGCGGCCCTCGCCCCACCAGGTTGTCACCTCGCGCTCGAACTGCGCCGAGATGCTGAAGGGCGCACCGATGCCCAAGATGATCGAGGCAGGAAGGTCCGGAAAGGGCGTGTTGAAGAGCACGGCGGGATTCGCCACCGGGGTGTCGGTCTGCGCGCCCTGCGCCTGGCCAAGGCTGCCGCGCAGCTCCAGCCGGAGGCCGCCGCCGAGCAGGCCGGCGTCGATCGGCAGTCCGACGGTCAGGCCGCCGCCGAAGCCGAACAGCGGGTTGTCGGCGGTGAACTTGCCGTCACTGCTGAGCGAACCGTCGGTGGAAAAGTCCAGCGTCCTGTAGTCGGGCATGAGGACCGCCATGGGGCCCCCCTCGACGCCGACGTAGATGCCCCAGCCGGCCACGAAGCGGTCCGGCTCGGCGGTGGCAGGGCTGGCCAGCGCGATGAGCGCCGCACCGGACAAAATGAGCGCTGAGCGTCGCATGACTTGTCCTCCGTCTCGTGCCGCAGTCCTTGCCGCTTTCTTACCGATAGTCGCCGCTGCTATCCAGAGTTGGCATGCAGGCACGTCTTGCCGGAGGATTGCGACGCCTTCGCCGCTTGCCCTGGCCGGCGCGGCGCGCTAGAGCCGGGCCCGCCCCATCGCTCGACCCATCGGACCGCCATGACCGCCGCCATCCACCCCCTGCCGCGCGACCACAAGATCCTCGACGGCAAGGCCGTGGGCGCCGAGCTGCGGGCCGCCAGCAAGGCCGAGGCCGAGCGCCTGGCCGCCGCCGGCTGGGCGCCACGGCTGGTCTCGATCCTGGTCGGCGACGTCGCCGCGGCCGAACTCTATGTGCGCAACCAGAGGCGCGCGGCCGAGACGACCGCGATCGCCTTCGACCAGCGCAACTACCCGGCGGAGACGACGCAGGCCGAGCTGCTGGCCGCCATCGCCGCGCTGAACGCCGACCCGCGCGTCACCGGAATCATCCTGCAGCGCCCGCTGCCGCCGCACATCTCGGTGCGCGCCCTGCAGTCGGCGATCCACCCGCTGAAGGACGTCGAGGGCCTGCATCCGGCCTCGATCGGCAACATCGTCTACAACGACCTGCAGATGGGACCCTGCACCTCGGTCGCGGCGGTGGAGCTCTTGAAGCGCACCGGGCTCGGCCTGCAGGGCCTCGAGGTCGTGGTGATCGGCCACAGCGAGATCGTCGGTAAGCCCATCGCCTTCCTGCTGATGAGCGAGGGCGCGACGGTCACGGTCTGCCATCACATGACGCGCAACCTGCGCGTCCACTCGCGCCAGGCCGATGCGGTCTTCGTCGCCGTCGGCAAGCCGGGGCTGGTGACCGGCGACATGATCAAGCCGGGCGCCGCGCTGATCGACATCGGCATCAACCAGGTGACGCTGGACGACGGCACGACGCGCGTGGTGGGCGACGCCGACTATGCCTCCTGCCACGAGGTCGCGGGCTGGATCACGCCGGTGCCGGGCGGGGTCGGTCCGGTCACGGTCGCCATCCTGCTGGGCAACACGGTGACCGCCGCCCGGCTGCAGAAGGCGCACTACGAGAGCGCCTTCGGCGACCCACTGCCGGGGCGGCGGCCCTGAGGCCGCGCGCCGTCAGGCGAAGGCGAAGCCCATGGTCCGGCCGTAGTAGTAGAGGCCGCCGTCCTGCACGATCAGCGCCAGCGCGATGTCGTCCTCGGTCGCGGCGTTCGGCACTTCGGCGTTGCGGTGCTCGTGCAGCGCGCCTGGCGGCGTGAGCAGCGTGACATGCCGCGTCCAGGCGAAGCGCCGCCCGCCGATGGTGGAGGCGCAGGCCGCTTCACGCAGCGACAGCATCAGCGCCGCCGCGTTGTGCCGGTGGGGACGCTGCGCCTCCCCCGGACGCACGGCATTCAGCGTCAGGGTGAGGGCCGGAAGGCAGGTGCCCAGCGCCTCGGTCCGCTGGCTGGCCATGAAGAGCGCGCGGCCGGCGACCTCCGGCCCCATCGGCCGTTCGTAGAGCCGGCCGAGCTCGGCCGCGATCGCTTCGGCGCGATAGTGCGTGGTCTCGATCGGCGCGCTCGCGAGTTCCTCGGGCCGCAGGCCCTGGAAGGCGAGGGCCGGCTCGTCGGTCACCAGCCAGAGCACCGCGTCGCTTGCCGCCCGCCAGCGCGCGGCAACGCCGCCAGGCAAGGCGAGCAGGTCGCCCGCCACCCAGTCCAGTTCCTCGTCGTCGCGCACCAGGGCGCCGTCGCCCTGCAGCACGGCCCAGAGCTCGCCGCTAGCCTTCAGCCTGCAGTCCAGCGTCTCGCCGGCTCGGATGCGTGCATAGCGCGCCAGCATGAAGGGCGTGGTGGCGGGCCAGGCGGTGCCGAGCAGGGCCGCGAGGTCCAGCGGCAGGAAGCCGGTCGGCGTGCCAGGATCGAAGGCGCGCTCCGCTTCGGCCACGAAGGCGCGCGGTTCAAGCTCTGGGCGCTTGATGTTGAAGCCGCGCTCGACCGGCACGAAACGGGCGCGGGAGGCGGCACTCTGCCGGCTGGCCATCATGCCGCCTCGGCCGCCACGCGGGCCCGCTCGACGATGGCCTGCTGGTCGATGCCGGCGGGCAGCTCGCCATAGACGCCGCTCAGACCCTCGCCCAGGCGCGCGGCGCAGAAGCCGTCGGCGACGGCCTGCGGTGCCCCGCGGATCAGCAGACTGGCCTGCAGCGCCAGGGCCATCCGGCCAGCGATGCGCCGTGCCCGCGCCTCCAGTTCGGCCGGCGCGGCGAGTTCCGCCGCCAGGGACTCCGTCAAGGCATCGAGGCGCCGGTCCGCGCCCCTGGCCTGGCGCACCTCGTCCAGGAAGACCGTCACGCTCTCCGGCTGCTTCGCCGCGGCGCGCAGCACGTCGAGCGCGATGACATTGCCGCTGCCTTCCCAGATGCCGTTCAGCGGCGCCTCGCGATAGTGGCGCGCCATCGGCCCTTCCTCGATGAAGCCGTTGCCGCCGTGGCACTCCAGCGCCTCGTGCACCACGCCGACGGCGCGCTTGCAGTTCCAGTACTTCGCCACCGGCGTGCCGATGCGCACCATCAGCGCGGCCGCCGCGTCGCCCGCCAGCTCGTCGTCGACCGCGCGGGCCATGTGGAAGGCGAGGTGCGTCGCCGCCTCGACCTCGAGCGCCAGGTCGGCGACGACGCTGCGCATCAGCGGCTGATCGACCAGCCGGCGCTGGAAGGCGCGGCGGGCGGTGACGTGGTGGATCGCTTCGCCGAGGGCGCGGCGCATCAGCCCGGCCGAGCCGATGGCGAAGTCCAGTCGCGTCAGGTGGGTCATGGCCAGCGCCACCTTGATGCCCTGGCCCTCCTCGCCGACCAGCCAGCCGACGGCGCCGCGGTACTCGATCTCGCTCGAAGCGTTGGAGCGGTTGCCGCACTTGTCCTTGAGGCGCTGGATCAGCAGCCGGTTGCGCGTGCCGTCCGGCAGCCAGCCCGGCAGCAGGAAGCAGGAGATGCCCTTGTCGGTCTGCGCCAGCGTGACGAAGAGGTCGCTGTGCGGCACCGAGAAGAACCACTTGTGGCCGTCGATCAGGTAGGCCTCGCCGGGGCCGCGGCGCGGGCCGGCGGGGCGTGCCGCGGTCTGCGTGGCGCGTAGGTCCGAGCCGCCCTGCTTCTCGGTCAGCGTCATGCCGACCGTGCCGCCGCGCTTGGCCTGCATCGGGGCCGGGGTCTCGTCATAGTGCGTGGAGAGCACGAAGGGCTCCCACAGCGCCGCCAGTTCGGGCTGCTGCCGCAGTGCCGGCACGGCGGAGTAGGTCATGCCGAGCGGGCAGCAGATGCCGCTCTCGCCCTGGTTCCAGAGGTAGGAGAGCAGGCCGCGCGCCTGGTGCGCGCCCGGCTTGCCGGCGGTCCAGGCGAGCGAATGCGTGCCCTGGCCGATTGCCAGCGCCATGAGGCGGTGCCAGGCGGGATGGAAGAGTATCTCGTCGACCCGGTGGCCGAAGCGGTCGTGGCTCTTCAGCGTCGGCGTGAAGCGGTTGGCGTCCTGCGCCAGCGTGGCGACCTCGGCGCTGGCGACGGTCCGCCCGGCCTCGCGCAGCAGCGGCAGGGCCCAGGCGATGCCCGCCCGCGCCGCGATCTCGGTCAGCAGCTGGTCGCCGCTGAATGCGTTGTGCCCGACGAAGGGTGTCGCCTGGTTCATCACCTCGTGCGTCGCATAGCCGTCGGTGGGCAGGGGGGCGAGGCGGGCGAAGGGGTCGGTGCGGCTCTCGGTCATGGCTGGGCCTCCACGGATCCAGTGCTGGCGCGCAGGCAGAAGCGGGTGATCTGCTCGACGAGGTGGCGGTCGGCGCTGGCGCCGGTGCCCCTGGCCGGGGCCAGGGGGCCGACCAGGGCTTCCATGAAGGCGCCGACGATGCAGGCGGCGGCGACCGCCGGGTCGATGCGCTGAAAGGCGCCACGCATGATGCCCTGTCGCAGCGTGCGCTCGTAGCACTGGGCGAGTTTTGCGCGCCATTCAAGACGCACGGCCTCGACCTCGGGATCCACCGGCTCGGCGATCATGGCATAGGCCAGGCGGCGGCCGCGCAGCGCGCGGCCGGCGAAGGTGCGGATGGCGCCCTCCAGCCGCTCCAGCGGCGTCCCCTCGGCCTCGGCCACCGCGCTCATCACCGCAAGCTCGCGGGCGGAGACCGTGGCGACGATCTCGGCGCAGAGCTCGGCCTTGGAGGACCAGTGGCGATAGACCGTGCCGGTGGCGACGCCGGCCTTGGCGGCGACGCTGTCGACCTGGGCGGCGGTCCAGCCGCCTTCGGCCACCAGGTCGCGCGCGGCGCGCAGGATGCGGGCCCTCTTGTCGGCCATGCGCTGCGTCTGCTTGTCGGTCTGGCGATAGACCAAGGGCGTCTCCCGCGGCTGGCGTCAAAGTGTGAACCAAGGTTCACTCTGCAAAAATGAACCACGGTTCATAGCTTGCCGTCAAGCGGCCAAGTGCCCGCCCGCTGGCCGCGGAAGAGGAGCGTGGGCGAGGAGGGGAAGCAAATGGGGGCGGCGCCGTTCGCACCGCCCGGGCCTGCCTAGGGCAGCATCGAGACCTGGTCGCAGTTGCCCTCGGCATCCATCGGGAAGTTCTCGACGTTGCCGGCCACGTTCTTGGTGATCTCGATCACCAGGCGGTCGACCGAGCCGCCGATGCCGATGAAGTAGAGCTTGCCGGCGTGGCGCTCGACGGTGAAGCAGTGCGGACCGGGCCAGTTCGTCGTGGGATAGACGTAGCAGAGCATCTCGTCCGTCGCCCACCACTGGCCGCGCCAGATGCAGTCCTCGAACCAATAGGCGCTGCGCCCGTCGGCGCTGTGGTACTCGATGTCCTGCAGCCCGTCGGAGCGGTCGCCATACTGCGTGCGGTCGGCGACCAGGGCAGCCAGCGCCTTGTGCCCCAGCACCCGGCCATCGGCCTCGACCCGGGGCGGCGCGTCGGTGGTCTCGTCCGCCGCCGCGGGCCAGGCGGCCAGCAGCAGCAGCAGGGTCAGGAGGTGACGCATTCGCCGGTGACGTCCAGCGGCAGGCGCTCGACGTTGCCCTTGATGTCTTCCGTCGTGGTCGCGGTCGGCAGCGGCGCCAGGGGATCGCCGGCCCACCAGAATTCCAGCTTGTTCTGGCCGTTGAAGCGCAGGCGGAAGCAGTGCGGCCCACTCAGCGACGTGTCGGGATAGAAGTAGCAGACCTGTTCGTCGGTCACCCACCAGCGGCCGCGCTCGACGCAGTTCTCCCAGAGATAGGCGGAGCGCCCGTCCGGCGACTGGTACTCCACCTCGCTGCTGCCGTCGGAGCGGTCGCGGTACTGCGTGCGATCGCTCATCAGGTCGGTCAGCGCCGCCTTGCCGGTGATCCAGTCGCCGTCCTTGCCGGTGACCGCAAGCTGCTCGCCGGCGGCGGCGAGCGAGGCCGGCAGGACCAGAACCAGGAGGGCAAGCAGACGCCGCATGGCCTCAGATCTCCTGGCAGGGGCCGTCGGCCCCGAGCGACAGATGGTCGGTGTTGCCAGACAGGTTGTCGAGCGTGACCGCCGTGGGCGCCTTGGACTGCGGCTCGTCGACCGACCAGTACTCCAACTGGCCGCGCACCTGGCGCAGCCAGAAGCAGTGCGCCATCTCGCCGGTCACCGAGGGATAGGCGTAGCAGAGCACGTTCTCCTCCAGCCACCAGCGCCCGGCGATGGTGCAGCCCTCGAAGAGATAGGCGACACGGCCGTCCTTGCTGTGGAACTCGGTCTCCATGGTGCCGTCGGCGCGCTCGCGGTGGTGCGTGCGGCCCTCGACCAGCGCGGCGATTTCCTGCGGCGACTGGATCCAGCCGGGGGGCTGTGCCTCGGCCGAGGCCTGCAGCGCGGGCAGTGCCAGGGCCAGCAGGCCGGCAATGAAGGGTGCGCGCATGGGCTCTCCTCGTGTTGCAGCGCAATAGTCGCGCCCCCGGGCGACCCTGTCGAGGGGGCGGTCCCCAGCGTCTTGGACCCCGACTGTGGCGATTCCGGGACCGGCCTTGCGGGCTGGGCGGGGCGGGGGGTGGCGCGGCCGGGGCCGAAGGGCTATGTCTAGCGCGCCTTTCCTGACCCGCCCGGCGGCGCGATCCGACGCGCCGGGCACGTTTCCCCGGAGGTGGTTTTCATGGCTCCCAGGCTCAACGATCCGAAGCTCTTCCGCCAGCAGGCCTACATCGATGGCAAGTGGGTGGATGCCGACGACAAGTCGACGATCACGGTGAAGAACCCGGCGACCGGCGAGGCGCTGGGCACCATCCCGAAGCTCGGCGCCGGCGAGACCCGCCGCGCCATCGAGGCGGCGGAGAAGGCCTGGCCGGCCTGGCGCGCCAAGACCGCCAAGGAGCGCGCCAACATCCTGCGCAAGTGGTACGACCTGATGATGGCGAACCAGGACGACCTGGCGACCATCCTGACCATGGAGCAGGGCAAGCCGCTGGC
>JAKOWB010000211.1 GCA_029781795.1 Pseudomonadota bacterium
GAAGGCCAGCTCGGTGTCCTCCACCGCCCCCAGCGCCTCGTGAAAACCGCCGACGGCGCGGAAGACTTCCGCGCGGTAGGCGGCCGAGGCGGTGTCGGCGAAGGCCAGCTGCCGCTGCTTGAGCAGGCGGGCGTCCTTCTCTTCGTACTCGGCCTGCACCACGCGGGCCAGCAGGGAGGTCTGGTCGCTGGTGAAGAAGCCCTTGACGCCGGCCACGGTGGGATCGGCAAAGGGTTCGAGCATCCGCGCCGCCCAGTCCGGCGCCGGGCGGCAGTCGGCGTCGGTGAAGAGGAGGATGGGGCCGCGGGCGGCGGCGGCGCCGCGGTTGCGCGCCGCCCCGGCGCCTTGGTGGTTCTGCGTCAGCAGCTGCACCCCTGGGGCCAGCGCGCGGGCCAGCGCCACCCCGCCATCCGTCGCGCCGTCGTCCACCACGATGAGCTCCAGCGGGCCGCCGACATCGCGCTGCGCCAGGAGGGCGGTCAGGCAGGCAGCCAGGGTATCGCCGGCGTTGTAGGCCGGCACGATCACCGAGGCCCGGGGTGTCGGGCGCTCCGGCGCGGCAGACGCGGGCCCGGGCGCCTGGTCCACGGCCGCCGTCACGGCTTCGCGCCGCGCGCCACCCGTATCCGGCGGCGGTCCACCCGTCGCGCCGAGGCCAGCCCGAAGGCCGCGCCCGCCGCCAGCGCCGTTCCCAGGCCCAGGCCGATGCCGCCCAGCGCCGCGGCGACGGCCAGGCCGGAGCCCAACAGCCAGACGGCCATGGCCTGCCCCAGACGGGGATGCGCCCAGGAGGACGCCGGCCGGGGCCGCGGCTGCCGCGTCTGGCTCACGAAGGCATCAGCCCGCGATCAACCGCGCCCGGATGGCCGTGGTCAAGCTGTGGTTGACCACCAGGTGCAGGTCTTCCTGCTGGCCGATATCGGCGCTGGGCACGGTGATGCAGCAGTCCACCAGGTCCTTGAGGCCGCCACCCTGGTCGCCGGTGAGGCCGATGGTGCGCGCGCCGGAGAGGCGCGCCAGCTCCACCGCCCGGACGACGTTGGGCGAGCTGCCGCTGCAGGAGATGGC
>JAKOWB010000216.1 GCA_029781795.1 Pseudomonadota bacterium
CTCGCATTCGCGCCGACGGACAGCCACGCCAGCGCCTCGGCCAGCACGGCATAGGACTGCGCCTTGTCGCCCGGCCGCATCATGCCGACCGCGAGCAGCCACGGCCCCGGCGTGCCGGCCCACCAGCGGGCGCGCGCGGCGGCGCGTTCGGCCCTGGCGGCAGCGAGTGGCGCAGTGTCGAGAAAGGGCGGAAACCGCACCAGCCGCCCCGGCGCGGCCACGATTTCGGCCAGGCACTCGGCATCGGCGGCGGTCAGGGCCAGCACCAGATCGGCCTGGGCGATCGCGGCGGCAGCAGCGGCGTGGCCCATGGCCCAGGGGCCGGTCCGGCGCTTGGGCGCATGCGAGGCCTCGGCGACGACATAGGGTATGCCCAGCGCTGCGCTGACCGGCGGGCCGAGCCAGTCGGGCGCCTTGTGGTAGAGGTGATAGGTGAACCAGAGGTCCGGCGGCGGCTCCCCTGGGACGTCCAGCGCTGCCGGGTCGCGCCAGCGGGCGATCAGCCGGCGGGCGCACTGTTCGCCCAGCGCTTGCAGCCGCTCCGCCCGGCCAGGGGCGCGGCCGTCATCCCAGCTCCGCAGCCGTGCCGCCAGCCGGACCTCGTGCCCGCCCGCGGTCAGCGCCGCCATCAGCAGCCGCGCCATTCGCCGGTCGCCCGAAGGCACCGGGTCGTCGGGTGGTTTCATTGGCGCGTAGAAGGCGATGCGCATCGGCCGGCCCGACCACCAGGGTTCCGTTCCGGCGTCACTCCGGTCAGAGTCCGACCGATTGCCGGCCGGACCCCGCCGAAGGTGCGCCGTGCCGCTGCGCCCAGGGTCAGTGCAGCGGCGGTCAGTGCAGCCGGAACTCGCTGCCGCACACCCGCAATTCGGCCGGAGTGATCAGCGCCGCCGAGGCCACCTTGACCGAATGCAGCCGGCCTTCGATCTCGCTCTGCCAGAAGCCAAGGAACCGGCACAGCCGGGGAAACCGTGGTGCCAGGTCCAGCTCCTGCCAAAGGAAGCTTTGCAGCAGACCGGGATGGTCCGGGAGATGATACAGGATCTCGGCCGTCGTCAGACGATAGCCGCGCAACTGCAACGCCAGATTCGCCATGTCGTCCTAGCCTCCTGAGCGCTGATCGTGGCCTGTCTCCCGGTGGCATTGTTGATGGTTGATCATCATGAGACTGCAATCGAGATCGACCGGCAAGTGGGAAAAGCAAGCGAACGCAAAGGCTTGGCAGCCAGTGGCCTTGAGTGCTGCCGGAGACGGCGGAGCGGCAAGCGGTCCCGCCGCGTGGCCCGGCGCCGCGTGCTACCAAGACGGGTCCGGAGAATTGGACCGCCGAAGTCTGCAACCGGGACCACAGGCGGCAAGCACGGGGAGGACGCGATGGACGTGAACGGTCAGGCGGCGCTGGTCACCGGCGGCGGCTCGGGCATGGGCGCGGCGACGGCGCGGGCGCTGGCCGCGGCGGGAGCACGGGTTGCGGTGATCGACCTCAACCGCGACGCGGCGGACGCCGTGGCGGCCGAGATCGGTGGCCAGGCCTTCGCCGCCGATGTCGCCGATGGCGCGGCGCTGGAACAGGCGGTGGCGGCGGCCAAGGCGGTGCACGGATCGGCGCGGCTGGCGGTGGCCTGTGCCGGGATCGCTCCGGCCGGGCTGGTGGTCGGGCGCGGCGGGCCGCACAAGCTCGACCTGTTCCAGAAGGTGATCGGCGTCAACCTGATCGGCACCTTCAACCTGCTGCGCCTGGCGGCGACCGATATGGTGCGGGCCGAGCCGCTGCCGAGTGGCGAGCG